>JAKAAE010000009.1 GCA_021797225.1 Thermoplasmata archaeon
ATACACAATAAAAGATATATATAACGAGTAATCTATACAGATATATTATTTGCGAGTTTTAATATCACGATTTAATAATTCATGCCACACTTCAGTTGTTTTATCCCATGTATAGTTTTCAGCAAATTCCCTTGAATTTTTTATAAACAATTCCTCGTTTTTAATAATATATAATATTTTATCCTTAAATTCTGTAATATTGTCTACCAGAAAACCATTAAAAGTATTATTTATCGCATCAACAACACCGGGAACCCTGAATGCTACGCTCGGCGTTCCAGATGCAGAGGCTTCCATTATAGAAAATCCCCAGCCCTCTGTAACAGAAAAATGTAAATTAACCGATGATTCCCGAATTACTTTTGCCAGTTCATTATAATCTATTTTTCCCAAAAAATCAATATTATAATATTTATCCTTTATATCATCCTTAATTTTATTTAATAACGGGCCATCTCCGGTTATAACTAGTTTTAAGTCCTGTATCTCCTTATACAACTGCTCGTAAACCTTTATTGCATACTCGGGTCTCTTATATTTTCTTAGCCCACCAAAGTATAATAATTGTATGTTGGTTGTTTTCTCCCCGGGATGAAATAAATTTAAATCAACACCAGGAGGAATCCGTATTATATTCTCTTCTTTTATGCCAAGGTTAATTAGGTCATTTTCTGAAGTATCCGATTCTGTTATAAATGTCTTATTTCTATATATAAATGGATACATTTTTTCAGTTATGGCAATGATTTTTGCGAGGATGATATTTACCTGTCCTGGCAGGGATCTTGCATGCAAATGATGAAAGAATACTATTACTCTTTTATCAGTAAACCATGGAGAACACCAGGGAATTGCATGGGCAAGGTCGTCAATTATGGCATCTGGTTCAATTTTTTTAATCATTTTTCTTACATATAAATGAGCTTTAATATTTCCTTTAATTCTGTATGTTTTGATGCCTTCGATAATTTCATAATTTGAAAGATTCCCTGGATTTACAGTTACCAAATTCACATCAATCCCTAATTTAACTAATCTTTTTCCCACCTCAATTATTGTCCTCTCAGCACCTCCAGCCTTCGGATGCTTGATATCCCTGTGGGCAAACCATAAAATTCTCATTTAAACAATATAACTATTTTCTTTATAAAACTCACTCTTCATGTAATAAACTTATTTATACAAACATCAGATTACCCACCATGTCAATCAGGAATAAGGAAATTTTAGTAACAGGCGGTGCAGGATTCATTGGCTCAAATTTAGTAAATACACTTTCAAAGGAAAACCACGTATATGCACTTGATGATTTGCAGACAGGCTCATTGCATAATCTAGATGATTCAATAGGAAAGGTAGAATTCATAAAGGACAGGGTAAAGAATATCAATGACTATGAGATAAATCCTGACTATATCTTCCATATAGGCATATACTCATCATCGCCAATGTACAAGAACAATCCGCATCTAATGGCAAATGCCATTGATGATCTTATTACAGTACTGGAATATGCCAAGCCTAAGAGAATACCAATAGTATATGCATCAACATCATCAATATACAATGGAATAGAGGAACAGAAGGAGGATGTAATACCTAAGGTATCGGATTACTACACTGAAGCCAGGATAGCCATGGAGAGGATAGCAAACCTGTATTGCAACCTCTATGACATGAGCGTTTCTGGTATGAGGTTCTTTTCAGTATACGGCTATAATGAGAGGTCGAAGAAGATATATGCAAACCTGGTATCGCAGTTCCTATGGGCAATGCACGACAATATCCAGCCTGTTCTATACGGCGATGGTGAGCAGAAGAGGGATTTCGTCTTTATCGAGGATCTGGTCAACGCTTTAATCCTTGCGGCAGAGAACAATAAAATGTTCAATGTGTACAATGTTGGCACAGGGAATAACTATACTTTAAATGAACTGGTGAAAATACTGAACAAGCATCTTAACAAGGATATAAAGCCTGCATACATTGAGAATCCCATGAAGGACACATACGTTTACTACACAAAGGCCGATATAAGGAAGACGGAGACAGGTATTGGCTTCAAGGCTAAGATATCACTGGATGAGGGAATAGATAAATTGATAAAGTATTATAATTATTAGATTTTTTTACTTTTGGTTTAACCTTTTTCTGTAAAATTTCAATATATTATTCAAGAAAATTAAATATGAGGCTAAAAAATATATGCTATTCTATTATTAAGCTTCATGAAATCTCTAGTAATCGGAGGATCAGGGTTTATAGGAAGAAACATTATAGATTTACTTAATAAGAAAGGCCATTATACTGTATCATATGACATAGCAGGAAAGGACAACGATGCAAATGATCATGTTATTGGCAATATCTCAGACTTTCATAAATTGAATGCGTCCATGAAGGATATAGACTATGTATTTAATCTGGCTGCCGTCACTGCACCACCTCAATTCGAGAATATAGATTCCAATGGCTATGAAATAAACGTAATGGGAACATACAATATACTGAAGGCTGCATTTAAAAACAATGTCAAAAAGGTTATACTGGCATCATCCTCTGCTGTATACGGCAATATAGATGTACCTGCAAGGGAGGATATGGTAACAGATGCATATCCGAATCTCTATGCAGTAACAAAGTACACGAATGAAATTACTGCAAGGTCATTCTCACTCCTGAGGCATCTTGATTCAGTTTATTTGCGGTATTTCAACACATACGGAACAGGAGAGAACAGCAAGGGTGCATATTCAAGCATATTCCATAAGTTCATAGATGACCTGCGGAATTATAAAACTCCTGTGATATTCGGAGATGGGACACAGAGGAGGGATTTCATATATATAAGGGACAATGCAAGGGCATCCGTGCTGGCAATGGAGAAGGGGAAGACAGGGGAAGCATATAATATTGGAACAGGAATATCAACTGATTTCAATACTATTTATAAAATAATCAAGGAGGAAATGGGTTCAAACGTTGAACCTAAATATGAACAGAATCCATTTTCCAGCTACCAGATGTTCACCCAGGCAATAATAGAAAAGGCAAAGAATGATTTGGGTTTTACACCGGAATATGATATAAGGTCAGGAATAAGGGCGATGCTGGATCAGTAAAAATTAAATTTTGATACTATTTTATATAAAAACTTCGGAACATATTCTTTAATCCTTGAGTTCATAAGCTTGATTGCAACTATTGTTACGAACATTGGTATGATTGCTGCCTTGATTGGCATGTTAGAATTATTATCATGGCTCCATGTTACAGGCATTTCATTAATCTTATAACCAGCCCGCTTGACATGGTACAATATGGCAACATCGAATGTTCTATTTCTCACTGAAATAGCAGGGAGTATACTATTTATAACCTTCTTATTGAAAAATTTGGCACCGCACTGGGTATCCTTTACGTTCAACCTAAAAAAAGCATTGACAAGGAAGTTAAATCCCCTGCTGGATATTCTATTGAATAATGGCTCCTTATTGATCCATTTGCTATTATTCAGATACCTTGAGGCAATAGTGCAGCAGCTGCTTTCCATGCTCGAAAGCAAATTTTCAAAATCTTTTACGCTTAAACTGCCGTCCGCATCTATGTATCCAATGTAGCTGTATTTAGCCAGAGAAAAGCCCTTTTTAACTGCCCCGCCTTTACCAAGTCTTATTACAGGTTTATAGTATCTTAAATTTTTAATTCCATTCAATAAATTCTCTGTGCCATCTTCCCCATCAATTACAACTATAATTTCATATTTCAAACCTGTGGATTCAAGAACAGGTATATATTTATCAAGGCTTTTCATGATCCTGTTTTTTTCATGGTATGCGGGTATAATTAGAGATATACCAGTTTCGTATTGTTGAGCAATTCCTAAATCCTTGCCACATTCCATTATATTCCAATGGAAAACCTTTAACTGTATATAAACATTGGTATGAAAACACTGATTTTCCTGTATTTGCATGACGTTGTCTGATACCTATTTTTAATGGCCAATTAGAAATCAAGTCATGTTTTCATATTAATGCAGAGCCTTGTTTCAGCTATTGAAACTCGATATTAATTTTAGCGTTTATGAGAAAAAGTAAGTATTACAGAGTAAATGTTAAGGAGTACAAGTTTCCTGAATAAATGTAATATTAGTGCTTGAATAAAATTCTATTTTAACATCGGTTATATACTTTTTAATGGAGAAATAACCATACCCATTTTCTGAAATTATGTTATATGTTCCAGTACTACCGATGAGCGTGATGTTTACATTTGTCTGCACGGAGTAATTACCAGGAGGCATGAAATTAATGATTGAATTATTCTGTACATTAATTTTGTAGGGTATGAATTTTGCCGGTATTCCAGTATAACTCTTTTCCAGCAGGATCATCCCGGATTCCTCGTATAATATGCCGTAATTTTTAGAATTTAACTTTTCATTAACCAGTGTTAATGTGTCTGTATATGTGCCGGGATCTAATTTCACATTATAAAACCATACAGAATATGGGTCCGTTATTATATATTGCGGAGAGCCGTTGTAACCATTACAAGGCAATATATAATTATAGGACTGCACCAGCTGGGGCATATTATTCTGTATTGCCACAGATGATCCTTTCGGAATTTTACTTATCATGGAATTTAACTCTCTATCTTCTATGCTATATGTAATAGAAGAATAGGTATCATAATTTCCCATTGAAACGTTATTAATATAGGGAATTCCTGAATTATTGTCTGTTAACAAATTTCCGTAGGGTGTAAAAAGAAACCATGTTACTACTGTAATAGCGATAATAACAGGCATGATATGTTTGATCTGTACCTTTAATTTACTGGATGAAATTTTTTTAAGGCCATAAATAAAGGCAATGAACATTCCTGACGCAATTAATGCAGGATACTGATATAGTATCGGCTGAAAATAGGGAGTGTAGTTATGGGCAAATATAAGGCCCATATATGGTATTAGAAGAAGTACCTCGGGCACAATAAAGGATAACAGTCCAAGAGGGATGCCCGCAAGTACAAAATATAAAATTTTCCTATTCAATGATGAGTATAAAATTTCCGGATTTGAGTAAAGTGAGTGTATGTTGATAAATCCCAATATATAAGATGGGTATTTTATAATAACAACTGTAAGCACAACAATTATGGGAATTATTATTGTATATAGATAGTATTTTGGAACCTTCGCCTTCTTAATTATCAATACAATGATAAGAAAGATAAGTATAACAGGTGCAAGCAGATCCGTTATTCCTGCTAAATACATAAAAATTAGTGATTTCTTGTATTTACCATAAACAAGAAAGGCATAACCTATAAGAAAAAGGGTGGGAAACAAGGCCATGAAGTGAAAATCAAACCATTCTACTCCGGTCAAGGGGAAATAGAGAAGCCATAACAATGATATTATTATGGAAGATTTTCTATCTTCAATTATTTTTCTAGATATGAAGTACAGAGGAATGCTTCCTGCACATATGAAAGAATCCTGAAACACTATCAAACCTACCTGTGATGGAAAAAAATGATAAATAGGAAACATTAAAAAGTATATCAGTTTATTATATGCAATGGGGCTAGTCAAAGCATTCTTGATCAGATCAGACGAAACTCCAAGATCGTAAACGGAATCATTAAAGCTAATGTATTTCCTGTAAGACAGAACAGAGGAGGCAATAGAGAATATAAGCGTAAAAAAGGCAACAATTACCAAATCCCTCTCTGTCTTTCTATCCATGGATGTGGATAGTAGAGGTATTAATATGTTTTATTGTCAACTGAACCCTTTACTATGCTGTCATAATAATTTACTAGTTCCTGCCTAACAGCTGAAGCACTGTATTTCCTTGCTCTATCATATCCTTTCATAATCAATGATTTTTTATTCTCTATTGCTTCATTTACTGCTTTAATATTTTCCTGAAGATTAGTAGGGTCTGCAAGAACAGCGGCATTGGATGATACCTCCCTTATAATATCAATATCAGATGAGACAACAGGCAAACCTGTTTTAAAAGCCTCTACTACAGGATAACCAAAGCCCTCCATGAGTGTTGGAAAATAAAGCAAATCGCAGGCATTGTATATCTCATTGATAGTAGCTTCATCGATATTGTTGAAGGTAAATGAATCACCAACAGCAGGACCTACACGGACAAGGGAATACTTGTTTCCAAGGCCTTCAATGACTCTTTTAACCATGCCAAGATTCTTCCTCGGCTGGGCAGAGGAAACTGATAGGATGAGGATTTTATCTTTGGGGAGATCAAGCTTTTCCCTCAATTTATCCTTATTTTCTAAATGATAGAAATAATCAGGAATATATGGTGGAATCACGATGACTTTTTTCTCATCAATATTGAATGTTTCCAGGAGCTGTGATTTAACCACATTTGATACTGTAAGAATATTTTCATATTTTACATACATTTTCAGATATTGATTCATGTACCTTTTTTTTACTGCCTCAAGTATAGAATCTGTTTTAATACCATTCTGTGATGCCATAACATCGTGTATAGTAACCACCATATGCTTTGAATTGAAAACCGGCTTCATTGTCTGGGATGTAATATGCACTATATCATCAATGGAGTTAACTTTCCTTATGATATCACGATATATGATTCCTGAAAGAAAATAATTTATAACTGGATATTCTGTTCCCATTACAGGATTTTTGTATCTATCATCCATATATTTCCTGTTGAATATTACCTGTATTATCCTGCTCTCCGGCTTCATCAGATTGTATATGTCGTATGCATATTTTCCCACACCGGTTATTGTTGAATCAACCGTAATATACGTAATCACGTTGGTATATTCAAAAGGCTGATAAAAAAGTAATTATCCCATTATGGTGCAATTCAATGTTATATTGGGCAAACGAGTAAGAATCTATATATAGATATTTTTAATTGCTACTAAACAATATGAAGGCTGCAATAATAGGTTCCTCTAACCTTGGTTTAAATGGAATTGCGGAAAGAAATGTAATTCAGATAGCAGAGTCATTGACCGAAAAAGGATATGAAGTAACCATATTCACACCTCCAGATTATGATAATGATCATATTCCTGCTGGAAAATTCAGAGTCAACAGGAACGTATACAGAATGGATATGTTCGCAAGAAAGACCTTTATCCATCTTACCAACGGAATATCTGTAGGTCTCATTGGATTATTTTCATTTGATCTTTTTTATAAGGAACTGATAGATTATGATTTATATTACTTTACAAGTCCTAACATACTTTTTGCAAGAATGTCAAGGTATTTTTATAGAAACCACAAACACCCGGTAATAATCCTGGGAAACCAGGGGACGTATTTTGAGTATTTAAACAGGAAATTCATGGAAAAACCTGCTATTAATTTACTGAACAGTATTATTTTTCATTATCTGAACAGAATAGATATTAAAATCCAGGTACAGAACAGTTTTCAGAAGGAGTTTTACAGAAATCTGGGCGTGCCCGACAGGATTTTGATTGACATTCCTATGTATAACTTGGATTATAATAGATTCTATACAGACACAGGTAAAAAGTACAGTGTGATTTATAATTACGGCGTACCATCATTTAAATGGAATAGAATCATAACAAAGACTGTGAAGAAATTTGATAATCTGACATTCATATTTATTTCATACAGGAAAAAAACAGGAAAATATTTAAAAAAATTGTCCAAAGCCCACAATGTGAGACTTTTCGAAAATCCAGTGGAGGATTTAAAATACCAACTTCTGGCTTCCTCTGATGTTATGATAAATCTCTCGAAATATGAACCATTGAATGTATCCTATCTAGAGGCTCCGTTATCAGGGCTTCCTCTGCTTACTACAAATATCTACTCGGCACCAGAGCTTCCTTCCGGTATTTCACAGAATATTAAAATGGTAGGAAAAGCAAACACAGAGGTTATGGGTAATTTTATTGAAAAATATAGAGATATTAAGAATATAAACCCAGTTTCTTACGTTTACTTGAAGGATGATATAAGAAGGAAGAGCTTCAACCACTTTAGCAGGGGTGCAAATGATGCTATTTCAAAACTTTTTGTTAATCCGTCTTCAGGGGAAAAGATCAGCATAGTGACTGCATCTCTCAATGAAGCTGGAAATATCAAGATATGGCTAGACCAGGTATTTCGCACAGTTGAGCAGTACAAACTGGATAATATAAATGAGATTATAATAGTCGATGATGGCAGCAAAGATGGCACTGTAGAAATCATAGAGGAATACAGGAAAGCAAATACAAAAATTGCCATTAATCTGGTAAAGCGCCACAAGAAGATGGGAACTCTGGATGCACAGATAGCAGGATCCAGGGCAGCCAAAAACCCTTATATTTTGGTAATGGACTGCGACCTTCAGCATCCTGTGGAATACATTAGGGACTTTGTTGAAAAATTCAACCAGGGTTATTCAGTAGTTATAGGTTCCAGATATATTGTTGGATCAAAGAATAACTGGGAATATAACAGAGAGATAATAAGCAGGGTTGCAACGGGTATCGCCCATGCAATGTTTCCATTTACTATAAATATCAAAGACCCGTTGTCAGGGTATTTTCTATGCCGCAGGGAACTGCTTGCATCCCTGAAACCATACAGATCAATGTACAAACCTCTTCTATATCTTCTGATATTCAATAATAAAATCAAAGATATAAGGGAGATACCAATAGAAATGCGAAGCAGGCCCTCCGGGCAATCTAAGATTGTTAATAATTATCCAAAAACTGTTGCAATGTATTCTCGGGAAATTCTAATATATTATACAGAATATAACAAGGCAAAATGGAAAATATAACTGTAATATATCTACCCTTCATTCCTATTTTATAGGCGATTCACCAATTTAACTAAACCTGTTTACTTTAGGCAGAGCTGAAAAAATACACATATTGGATTCCGATTTGCTAACTTGTTGCTGTTCCATTTTAACATTCTCCAGTACAACTATATTTCCTGCACTGTACCTGTCAATAACATTGAACGTTCCATTTTTCAATGTACTGTTAACTATATACTGTAATGACTGGTTTCCTCCGATCTTGGCCCAGAATGAATTATTTTCTATTACTATATACTGGAATTCTGATAAATTCTTGGAATACCCTGGAGAATATGGAGTTGCATAAATATGTAAATGGTTGCTGAAATAAGGCATTAGAGTATTTTCAGTGAGGATGTATGAACTCTGTGGAATGCTTTCAGATAGCCCTGTAAGGTATGCAGGAGTACCAGAAATATGTTCTTTAAAAATATCATTAATAACACTGCCATGTGGGGATTGCTGTATTTGTGGAGGTGAAAGCAACCCGAAAGGCATCATCACAATTACCACGGCTATAAGGATTATCAAACATACCTGTATGACATTTTTTTCTCCAGATTTTCCAGCAAAATTCCTTCTGATTCTATCTTTTGTTTTTTCCTTAAAATATTTTTTTGAATACTCATATAGTCTGGTAATATTATAGAATCCTACTATGGCAGATATATAAAGTGCTCCTATAATCATGGCAGAATACTGGTATCCGATTTGGTAGTAGGCGCTATAGGAGGATGGCATGGCATACATGACATAAGGTATGTCCATAATCAAAGATAAGGGGGAAAATAGAGGTATATATCCAAGGCTCTTGAACATAAAGTTGAGGTAAAATATTTTCATGCCACTGTTTGTTCCAATTATGCCCCTAAATTCCGCAGGTTTTGTAAAAATCAATGATATAAGGGCCAGCGGTGAACTCACTGGAGTTCCTGATTCCCCTGTAGAAGGTATAAGGGAATATGATGATACTCCGGCAATATGGAGCTTGATTATGCCGGCCATTACAAGGTATCCATATAGCAATGCAATGATGACTACCATAATGGCAAAATCCCTGGCGCCTCCGATTCTGGAATCATTAGATAACCATGTTTTTATTTTCTTTCCATTCTCTGTATGGAGATAAAAAAATTCATAAACAATAAGTATGGCAACTATATAAACAAAGTTTGCATGCAATGATATAATAAACAGGATGGAAATTATCTGCAGTACCCTTTTCTCTGTCAAAAACGAGTAAAAAGCGAGAAGGAAGAAAAACGGGAGGAATGCCATATTATGAAAGGGAAATGACACAAGACCTTGAACGTATGGCGACATCTCATAGGAAAATAGAAAAATCATGGATATCATGAATAGTATTTTTCTGGAATTGACACGGCTTTTCAGTATTTCATTCGATATGAGGTAAACAATATAACCGGCAAGGGCTATGAATATATCTTCAAAAATCATCAATGTTACCGGGGATGGAAATAAATAATACAGTGGAATCTGAAGAAACTTAAAAATAATAAAATGCTGCACAAGTAAATTTTCATTGAGGAGGGGCGTATAAAAACTCCCTGTATGGATAAATGCCCATAGCTCCTGCGCATTAATGCCGAGATCATATGCTGATGTTCCTATAGAATAATACTGAATTATGGAGAATACAGAGAAAATTACAGAGAAAATTATCGATATTGAAAATGCAGTCGCGGTATATCTATCCAAATTCTTGAAATGATTCAGTTTGTCAACCCGCCTGCTTTCCATTATTAGCTCTTAATAAAATTTCTATATTTAACGGTTGGTGATTTGATGGTGTTTACTGTATGCCATTTACCGGAATAAATACGGATTTCTCCCTGATCAGTTCAATATTTGTCTTTTTGGAGTTATCATAGTAATTATAAATCTGTTTGAACATTTTATCATAGAGAAATATTAAGATATAAACCAGATAAAATCTCTTTCTGACCCTGGCATTTCGCATGAAAAACATCATATTCCTCATATTATTGCATCCAACCCCTCTCAAAAAATCCTGATAAGATCGCATTTTCCTCTTATAGTACTCAATGCCATGTGCATATCTCTTCTCACGATCAAAGGAAACCTTTTCATTTTCCTCGTATATGATTTTATGATCTGGGTATGTTAACTTATACCTGAGTGCTATGAACCTTGCCTCCCTTTCAACATCCTCTGCAGCAGTTAAATCCTTCCACTGAACATTATGGTTTGCGTCGTAGTAGCATAAATGATTATCCAGGAAAACAGTATTTTTATCTATATTTTTGTAGCCGAATTCTATTAAGCGTGCAAACTCCTCATTGTATACTGTATCAAGGTCTATGAATACAAACAAATCATTTTCATTGGCATACTTTTCAGCCATATCTATTGCAAGATGCCTGCCCCATCCCCTGGTGCATCTCTCCTGTTTGACTATTAAATTGTATTTATCTGCATTTTTAAATAGGATTTCATAGGTGCCATCGTTAGAATAATTATCGATGATAAAAATTCTTTTCTCAACATTGATTTTCATTATTGAATCCAGTGATGGTATTATCCTGTTTTTTGAATTGTAAACGGTTCCATAGATAAATAACATAAAACAGCATACAATTTTCTTATATAAATTTCATATATACAATAGTTTTTTAAATCAGGGCATTATTCACGAACATTGAACGGCGAATCTGAATCCTTTGAATCCGGGGTTGCATTGCAGTATGCTGCAGTAATTTCCATGTTTATCTTTTCAACATTATTTTATTTCATCATAGCACATTTACTATCAACCACCATTGTAGGATCAATATCACTTATATATGCAATGATAAGCATCTTTTCAGTATTCTTTGTAATCGGATTTTCAGCTGGGATCGAGCACTTTGTTTCCTACCATTTATCCAGGAATAATTTTGGAAATGTTAAATCCCTGATCAAGAAAACCGGAACCTTTGCAATTATTTCTGCAGTAATAGCCTATGCAGTAATATTTGCAGTTGCTCCTTACATAGCCAGAATATTATTTCATTCATTCTATTTTGTTGAATTCATAAGGATATCCGGCATAGCCATATCAGGTGCAATCCTCATGAATATATTTTCTTCCATGCTGCTCGGATTGAAACAGTATAGAATATATTCCATGGGATACCTCTTCGTCAATATATCATCATATATTATTCCAATAGCACTCTTATTTATTTTCAGAACAGCAATTTATGTTATTATAGGAATATCCGTTGCGGATTTCATAAATGCAGGGGTTTACGTTTCGTTACTATTAAAATCTTATAAATTACTGGGTAAAAGCAAAAAAACGGAGAAAATAGAGCCATTTGCAACGTTAATCATATACTCACTTCCCTTATTTTTTTCTTCTATAATGACAACCAGCGGAACATATATGGATAGGATTATAGTATCTTATTTTATTAATTTATCATACCTTGGGATATATAATTACGCACTGGTCATAGCAAGCGTTGCAACTGTGCTTACTATGCCCATATCAAACCTGCTGATTCCGAAACTATCCGGTTATTTCTCACTGGATGATAGAGCAGGCTTCAGGAATACGGTAAAAATGCTGTTAAATGTATCTTCATTGATTTACATTCCCGGTGCCATGGGCATAGCTGCGGTTTCAAAAATTACACTGTACATATTTGCTGGGCCATCCTATGTAATAGCATATATCCCGCTGATAATTATCATGTTTGTTACTTCCCTGTTCATAGGAAATGTCATACTTGCATCTGCTGTAAAGAGCGTCCAGAAGAGCAGTATATTCATATTCTCCTCAGGAGCTGCACTGTTATCGAATATAATATTGTCAATTATACTTATACCGGGATTCAATATAATAGGGGCAAGCATAGCATATTCTTCAATGACAACTGTAAATTTCGCAATAGTTTATTCATATGCCAGAAAGCTCGGAATATCAAATTATGATGTAATAACTGTAATTAAAATATGGCTTTCTTCCATTATATTATTCATCATAATATTTGCAGTACAGTTCTTTTTGCCATATAATATATTTTCAGAGATATTCCTGATTCTGGCTGGAATTTCAATATATTTGGTGGAAATTAAATTCATGAAGTTAATAGGCGTACCAGAGAAAAAGTTTATCATATCTGTTGTTCCTGCAAAATTTACCTTGCTCCTGAGATTTATAAGTAAATTATAAGCAAATATTTTCAGCAATACAAATATTTTTAAGAGCTTTGCCATTTTACTGGATAATGGTTTATTCTTCCATAGTCATTTTCGATTTCAGTAGACCTGATTTCATTCATAGGGTAATTGGTTCTCTCCTAAAGGAGATTTCCGGAACAGATTCAGAAATCATACTTATAAAGAGCTATAAGGATCCTGAAATTGAAAACTTTCTGGAAGATAATAGTGTAAAATACATCAACCTGATGGAACACAACAGACAGAGTGACTACATAAAAATTGCATGTGAAGTTGCTTCAGGCGAGATAATTATATTCATGGATGACGATGACACCTTTTATTCTGGAAAGATAAAATATGTTTCTGACCTATTCATGAAGAATAAAAATCTGGGATATTACCATAATAATTTCGATACTATCGACGAATTGGAGAATATCACTGCAATTAGGAATTATAAAACACCAGAATTTGAAAGCCTTTACATAGAAAACAATAGAAAAGCTGAATTTTTTAAAAATAATAAGAATATAAGGCTTATGCTCAGAATACGACCTGATTTCAACAGCAGCTCAATAGTTATTAGAAAATCACTTCTATCCGCATATCATGAAAACTACGATTTTAATGTAAGACCAGATTCATTTATCTTTACACTGGCCCTTTTATCTACCATGGACCTTATGCTTGATAATAAGGTTTTAACCCATTACAGAATATATAGCGGGAATGTTAGCACATCGTATAACGCCACCCCCGCTAGATTGATAGAAACCTTTATGCAGGCATTTTCCTCCGGAATTTCAATGTTTGATATTATACAAACAATTGTGAAAGGTAGTGCCTTTGAAACTTACATAGAACTGAGAATTATCAATTTAAAACTCGCATACAATTTCTGGTCCATGACAAGAACATATAAAATAAGTTTTCAAGAAAAGGTTATGTTATTAAGAATAGATTTTATTCACGAATTCGGCTACATAATATTATCTGTCATGCCGGCTGTTGTGAAATTAAGGGTAATAAAGATTTTTTATCACGCCAAATAAGAAGCATTATTCTGAATTCAGGAATTCAATAATCTTATCACATACATAGTTAACTTCTTCATCCTTTAATTTAACACCGCTTGGAAGATTGAGTCCCCTTTCGGCTATATCTGTGCTTACAGGATAGTTCTCTTCACTGTATTTTCTATAACGGGGCATTATATGCACAGGATAGAAAAATCTTCTTGTGTCTATCCCATTCTTGTACAGGAAGTTCATCAGGTTATCCCTCTCCTTTTCATCCCTCATCAATATGGAATACAGCCAGTATGTTCCCTGATAGTCAGTGCCCTCTGGATGCAGTGCAACCTTATTCTTCAGCCTCTCCCTGTACATTTTCCCTATTTCATGCTTTCTCTCAATGAAGTAATCAATTCTCTCAAGCTGTGCAACACCCAGTGCAGCCTGGAGGTTAGTCATCCTGTAATTGTATCCGATGAACTCATGCCAGTACCTCTTCTTTGGTGTCATTCCATGGTCTCTGAGCATTGACATTCTTTCGTATAATTCTTTATTATTAGTGGTGCAGAATCCTCCTTCACCGGTAGTCATTGTCTTGTTCCCGTAGAATGAGAAGCATCCAATGTCTCCTATAGACCCAAGTTTCTTGCCCTTGTATGTTGTTCCCAGTGATTCTGCCGTATCTTCTATGACGTATAATTTATGATTTTTGGCTATCTCCATTATTTTATCCATGTCTGCAGAATTCCCGTAAAGATGCACAACAATGATTGCCTTAGTTTTAGAAGTAATCAATTTCTCTATTTTATCAGCATCAATGCACCAGTTATTCATGTAAATATCGCATAATACCGGTGTAGCATTGCAGTAAAGAACAGCATTCACCGGGCTGATGAATGTAAGGTCGGGAACTATGACCTCATCATTTTCTTTTATGCCAAGGGCAGATAATGCAAGGTGGAGTGCAGTGGTTCCATTGGATACCGTCAATCCGTATTCTGTTCCAATGAATTTAGAAAACTCCTTCTCGAACTCATCTATATATTTCCCATGGGAGCTGACCCATCCTGACCTTACAGCATCATCAACGTATTCTATCTCCTTTTCACCTATGTCTGGCTCGGATACCGGTATCATTTCACATTACCCCTGTATGTTTTCAATAGATTGTTTTCATTGGGATAGTTCGGCACATCCCATGGGAATTGCTCACCCTTAAGGTACATGTCCCATCTTTTTAATTCTGCCTTCATCATCAGCTTTACAAGTTCCGGGAACTTTGTCTTGGGCTCCCAGCTCAATTCCTTCTTAGCTTTTGAGTAATCCCCCCTCAGGGCAGGGACATCAAGAGGGCGGACAAATCTCTTGTCTATTTCCAAATATTTATGATAGTCCATGTCAATGTACTCGAATGCATACTTCAAAAACTCTTCTACTGTGTGGGTTTCATCGGTGGCAATTACATAGTCATCTGGCTCCCCTGATTGAAGCATTTTATGCATGGCCTCAACATATTCCGGGGCATATCCCCAGTCCCTCTTTGCATTGACATTCCCGAGCTTTATCTTCTTCTCCAGTCCATAATGTATCTTTGCCACTTCATTAACTATCTTTCTTGTAACGAATTCCAATCCTCTTATCTCTGACTCATGATTGAAAAGAATACCGGAGGATATGAACAATCCATAACCCTCCCTGTATATCCTGGATATCCAGTAGCCGTATAGTTTTGCTGCTGCATAGGGGCTCATGGGCTGGAATACATCATTCTCATTGAGGGCTCTATCAGTGTATGATGAACCGAACATCTCGCTTGTGCCTGCATAGTATACCTTTGTACTCTGATTAAATAGTTTAACTGCCTCCAGAATCCTTGTTGTCGATAGTCCGGTCACCTCTGCTGTTGCCAGTGGCGATTCAAATGATGCCTCAACAAAGCTCTGTGCAGCTAGGTGGTAAACCTCATCCGGATCTGATGCTTTAAAGGCATTCAGTATGGATGATAGATCGCTTAGGTCGCCTGATATTAAATTTATTTTATCATATATTCCTAAAGATTGTAACCGCCAGAAATTTGGCGTGCTCAATCTTCTGTATAATCCGTAAACCTTGTAGCTCTTCTCTAAAAGTAGTTTAGCCAGGTATGCCCCATCCTGGCCAGTAATACCTGTAATCAGTGCAGTTTTCATATGTTAGGAATTGATTACAGATATTAAAAATATTGTTTGCTTTAGTATATTGGTTATATTTCAGCATTTTCGGCAGTACCGGCGATTTCTTTTGCTATCTCCCTATAAGAAGGAATTTTAATATTGTTACCCTGAAAACTCCCAGATTCAATAGCTTTTATTCCTGCTTCTATATATTTAGAACCACATTCCGGAGTATCCTGTTTCATTATGTGCACGCCATATTTTGCAATATCGTATGCACAGCCAGCGGGCGTAGTTATTACATATAAGCCCATGGCTACTGCCTCGAGTCTGCTTATTGCAAAACTTTCATGTTCAGAGAACAGACAATAAATAGAGGCACGTTTATAAATTTCGATGAGCTCTTCCCGGTTTTTTTCCCCTGTGAAAATTACCCTTTTGTTCAACCCGTAGGAGTTTACCATTTTAATAAGTTCTGAATAATATTTTGTATCATTGACAGGTCCTATAATCATTAAATTCCAACCCACATGCATTTCAGCAATTTTCCGAAACGATTCTATTAATATATCTATGCCCTTCACAGGTGTAATTCTGGATACAGTGATAATGGCTTTATTTCTCTTTTCGTGGTGATTATCCCGTATAAAGTCATCAAAAACAGTATTTGGAACAACTCTCAATTTCGCTTTAACCCCTGGGAATTCCCTGAATACATCGTAGCCGCAGGAAGTTTCAGTTATAATGTCATCGAAAATCTTTGATAGCAATCTATAATATAATCCGAGAACTATTTTTCTTGTGCCTGCTATATTTTCTAAGTAGGCACCATCATTATCCAATTTCAATATTAGTTTCGTTTTTATTCCTTTCAACTTGCAGTATAATTTATACCTATATATAATCAACCATGTCAGTGTTGAGTTATTATATGCCATTATGATATCCGGCTTTTCTTCTTTCAAGATCTTTATAACTTTTTTATATTCACTAAAATTAAAAAAATTTAGTAATCGAGGTAATACTTGCATTTTATGTAAATTGTTTTCAGATATAAATCGATCATCGAGATTTCCAGTTTCGTATATCCTGATATTATTCCTACGGAATTTTTCGCTTTTCATTAATCCAACTATTAATGATGTTTCAAATCCGTTCTGGACAAAGCCTATGGGTATAGCTCCAAGAGCTTTGTGTTCGTAAGAATCTATAAAATCTGAGTATGGAAGGTAAAGCAGGAATTTTTCCATGATTTTTCAGTTATAAAATGGAAATATTAAACCTTATTGCTATTCCGGTGGATTTTAACGTATTCAGTGAATAATGTTTTCATGAATACCATTAATTGCTGACAGATGTGAATTTGCCACATATTGCCAAGAGGAGTGGTTAGCTATAAATTCTTTTAGCTCTGGCTGATCAAACAGTTCTTCATCCGACCTCAAAAATTTTAAAGCCATATTTGCCATAGTATCTATATCAAACTCTTTTGCAAGTGAAACACATTTAAGTTTTTTATAACCGGCCAGTCCGGGGATACTATATGCAACAACCGGAACATGCAAAAATAGTGCCTGCAGTACAGAAATGGAAAATGAGTCACTATGGCTCGGGTAAATCATCAATTTTGATCTGGAGAGTTCTTTATATAATTCATCGTCACTGAGAACACCTAGATATGTTACTTTATTCTCTAGATTCAGTTTTTTAATTATCCTATAAAACTCATTCTTTTCAAAATCTCGCAGGAATTTGCCTGATATTATAAGTTTGACATTATATGATTCTGTGATTTTTTTATGTATATAAAGCACATCAAATAATCCTTTCTGATAAATGAGCCTTGCATAGAATATTATCTGGTTACCTTTCTCTTCCATTTGGTATTTTTTGATTTTATTATCTATAGCATTGGGGGGATTCAGTAAATATATTTTTTTGAAGTTAATTTTTACATTTTTTTCATATTCACTGTTCACTACTGTAATGAATGATAAATTATCCGCAGAAATAAGTTTTCTGACTGTAACTTTCCTGTTAATCAGGTTGTAAATACCGGCTGCGGCAATAAACCATGATATCCTGATAGCCATTTTAGAGAATTTTATAACATTGTTAAATATTACCAGTGGATTAGAGTTGATATCACCTATATCCTGTATGCATGCCCCGAGACCAATTTTATTTACATTGCTCAATCTCAGGGAAATTTCTCCACCATATTTGATATTATCAAGATAATATTGGAAGTTCATATCGTATATAATATCACATTCACGCATCTCCTCACCGTATTCTTTTATAATTTCATTCATTTTCGGTTTAATTTTATAATTATTCAAAAAGTATGAACATACATGTACACCTTTTTCTTTTAGTATATGAATAAAATTATAATCAATAATCTCAGGTTTGCCATACATCTGCGGTTCGGGAAAAAATAAAACATCATGGAATTCAGTAAGTATTTGAACGATTTCTCTCATGTGCTTTTGTGCACCGCCTATTTTTTTAGAAACTATACCGTTGGCAAATATTGCTAGCTTCAATGTAGGGATATTTATGGTTTCTATATAAATATTGATGAATTAATTACGAACCATAATGAACTTTTTATATCACGGAAAAATAGGCATCAATGAATACAACCCTCTTTCTGGGCCACGGTAAAACAGAGATGCGTGGAGGCCCTGCAATTTTCATGTCCATATATAATCTCTGGCCAGAAGAAGAGAAATATCTAATATACGAAAAATCTTATTTCCATACAGTCGAAAAATTAATTATATTTACGAGGCACCAAAAAATCTCCACACTTATTCTGGAAAATGAATATTTTACGGAGGTTTTCCTTGCATTGCTTTTAAAAATTTATAACAGAAAATTGAATGTTTACGGTCCAGCATACCATATCCCCTCGCCTCCAGAACTAGGAAAGGGTGCTCTAAATTCACTAATTCATTATATAGATTATAAACTTGGTTTATTCTTAATGGTATACCTCTATTCAGGAATTTACACTGAAAATTCATACATGAAAAATTACATTAAAGGCTTAAATCCTAAAATGAAGGTAATTGTCGAGAGCCCTGGAATCAAAAAAGAGAACATAATACCGCTGCAAAAGATAAAAGATTTCCATAGGGATATAGATTTCCTTTACCTTACATCAATGACCAAAAACAAGGGGATATATGATTTTCTAGAAATGATTAAGCAGATTCAAACAGAGCATAATGGCATAAAGGCGTGTATGGCAGGATATGCATCTACAGAAATCCTGAATTATATCAACAGCTTTGCAAAAAATAATGCAATTGAAAATATTGAAATATACTCTAATATCAATGAAGAAGAAAAATATAAGCTGTACTCTAGGTCCAAAATATATGTGCTTCCGTCCATTGAAGATGGTATACCCATAACATTTTATGAGGCATGGTCCCATGGAGATGTGGTAATAGCGTATAACCTTGAAACATATTCTGATATATCTGATTACTTCATAGGGGTGAGAAAAGGGGATACAGAAGATTTAACCAGGATATGCGAAAACGCTTATATGGATTACGACCTGCAATTCAAAAATTTTTTTGAAAAATCCTATAATTATTCTATGCAACATTCATATGAAAAGGGAATAGAAAAAATTATCAAAAATATGCTGGAATATACTAATTCTCTCACTCCTGAGGAGTAAATAGAGGTTTTCCTGTGTATCCTTTTTCAAGAACGGTAATACCGTAACCATGTGCATAAATTCCATAATCTCCGGAAAGCATATATTGCTGATCAAGCTGGTAAAGTGATATATGTGAACTATCTATATTTGCGGTATCGTATGACCACTGGCTATTCAAATCTATTATTAGATACTGGTAATAACTTCCATTGACAACTATATCTGAGGTATATGGAAATGCTGTGGCATTAGGATCATTGCCGAATAGTGGAAATATGGAATTTTCGGTAACAATCCTAGCATTTTTATTTATTGATGCTGCGATTTCCTTTTCAAACTCTATCTGGTGCATGAAGGTTTGATTGTTCATCTCATTTACCATACTATACATGCTTGGATCCATTGCATTACCTGAAACGAGCGGTGTTGCAACTGAAAAGCCAAATAACGATATTATTATGATCGCAGCCAGTGCAATATTGACCTGTTTCCTGTAGGAAGTGTGCCTGTCTGATTTTTTTATCATTATGTATATTCCCATGATTGCACTCACAGCTATCATTGGAATGAACATCATTGTATACTGGTAACCTATTGTATAATATGGCTGGTATATTGAAAACATGGCATAAAAGATATATGGAACAAAAAGGAAAATGGATTTTGGATATCTGAGGAATAGAAATGCATAACCTCCGAGCCCGAAAAATAATACGATAAGTTTAAGATAATAATTGGACGTCAGAAGTTTTAAAACAAAGGTTGGATTGGTGAATATATCAAGCAGAAGTGAGGCAGGTCCTGTTGATCCACTGACATGGATTGCAGGCAATACTACGGAAACACCGGCGATATGAGTTTTTGTTATTCCGGCAAGTACGAAATATAAACCGAGAGCGACAATAGAAATAGCCAGATAACCAGCTGATACAATTTTTCTTTTGCTAATGTTCAATGTTAATGTGCTATTAATGAATAATTCGAAAATTACCAGCATGATGGCAATGAACACATATGCTGAATGGAGAGAAACAATGAGTCCTGTAAATATTATATTCAATATTATATTCCCCCTGACAAAGAAATACAGAGCCATAAAAAAGAACAAAGGGAGAAAAACCATTAAATGGAAATCAAAGAAAATAGGGCTTTCTGTAAGCGGAGATAGGAGAAATGCAAGTGCTATTACAAATGATATCACCCTGCCGTCTGTGTATTTTCCCGTTCTGCTGTCTTTAAGCTTATTCATGATTTCAAGGGAAAGCAGGTAAAGAACATATGCGGAAAGCCCTATTGCAAATCCCTGGATAATAAGAAGTGTAAAGGCGTGAGGATATAAATAATATGGAATAACAAGAAGAAACAGAATCGGTGAAAAATGCTCTGAAAGATAGCTTCCCGGCAACAGTGAAGTGTAAAATAAATGCCCGTGTATTCCTGAATATAGAGCCTGTGTGTATATTCCGAGGTCCCAGGCAGACATATTTAACAAATCAAACTGAAGAAATGAATATACGGTGAATAGAATAGAAAAAACTATTGATATAACAAGAATAGAGAAACAATATTTATCGCGTATGAAGCTATGCACCAAATGCCAAAGCTTTTCTCTGATTTTCATTTAATTCCTGTATAGTAAAATTATAATATAATATTTCTCTAATTCACTTTTTCAAAATTAATTAGCATATTTGGTTGCGGAACCTCAATATTATTTACCGCCCGTAATAGGATCTGAACTGCCTACGTGCTTTATTCTATTTTCTACTGATGGTGTTTTAATAAAGTGAGACATGAATTTAGCCGGTATATAAATGATCAATCCATAGAATTTGCCTTTAATAGATTCCATTTTATAGTATTTCAACAGTTCTTTATAGGTGAAGCCGGAAACGAAGAGCACATCTGCAGTGCATTTTAATCGTCTTGTAATTTTTCCTACATGGCTAGGTTCGTATCTACTCTCTCTGCCGGGCCCATTGCTTCTGATTTTCATGCACTTATAATCTAATTCCATCTGTGTTCTCCACAGAGCATCGAAATGGTTACAGACTTTTTCAAAAAATACATCTTCCATACAGTTAACGTCCTGCCATGCATCATAATGTTCAAATAAAGATTTTTTTCCGATGAAAATGTTTGGAGTACAATCACCTCCAACAAGGTGGAATACTGATATTTTATCATCAGGGGCAGTTTTTTCATACTGTTCAACAATTTTCTTAATTGAGAAAATCTGTATGTCAAAATCAACTATGATAATAATGTCACCAGTTGAATTCCCTATGGCAATTTTTCTACCCAGACCTCGGGAGCACTTCTGCTCAATAATTTTTACTCTATCCTGGTATTTTGAAAGCAATTCAGGGGTCCTATCTGTTGACATTCCATCCACGACTATAATTTCATATTCTGTATTTATTAGTGGACTGAGAAAATCATCAACCACATCCTCTGAGTTGTATACGGTGACACAGATAGAATACTTCATATAAGATAATCTTAGAGCAATATTAAAGTTTATCTAGCATTGGATCGGATTTCCAAGCAACAAATATATTCATGAGTATAAAAATGAAATTTTAATATATTGCAGTTAATTTAGAATGGTGACAAAAAGCGAAAAACTTGATTACCTTTTCCTTCTCTGGGGAACGTCATCACATGATGATCTTGGAGCTGTGAACAAGCAGATTTACTCTATTGCAAATAAATTGAGTAGAGATAAAAATAAAGTTGGGATAGTATACATCTCATATTATTCCGTTGTTAGAAAATACAATATGGTCAGTGAACAGGGTATTTTATTCAGAATTAAATCATTAGTTTCCGGGATTATCTATTCAAGACCACTGTCAGCCATAAAGATATATTTTTTCAGAAGGAAAAAAGGCCAAATTCTGGACAGCAATATAGCAGTATATTTATCCGGAATTCATCTTAAAAAGTTTCGAGCAGATCATATAGTAACCAGTTACTGGTGGGCCGTTATACTTGCAGAAAAGGTATACCCCCATGATAACCTATATTTTATTGTATACCATGATTATTGCAATGATATTTTGCACAGCAACAGTAAAAATATACCGCAGCTTCAGAAAGCATATTCATCCTCAAATTTGATACTTGCCAATAAGGAATTAACAAAAAAATTTAATGGGAATTATCCATTGATAACAGAAGGTATAGATATTGAGAAGTTTAAATGTAAGGATGGTGTAAATAAGAAAATAGACGACATGGTGCTTGTACCACTGAGAAATAACCCCCTGAAGGGGGCAGAGTATGCTATTGCTGCCATGAATATGCTCCATAGCGAGTTTCCTCAATTAAAGATAGTGGCTTACGGGGATTTCACCGGAGATATAAAAGACTTTATTGAATTCAAACATGTTATACAGGATGAAGTACTAAAAGAGTATTACTGTAAGGCTACATACTTCATTCTTCCCTCTGTTGTAGAGGGAATTCCAGAACCTCTTCTGGAGGCTATGGCTGGAGGATGTGCATGCATTTCAACTGCCTGTGGTGGCCCACAGGAAGTAATAGATGATGGTGTGAATGGAATTCTAGTGCCTGTTAGGGATCCGGTATCAATATTTTCGGCTTTTAAAAAGCTATATCAAAATAAAAATATGACCCGAACCATTATGGACAAAGCTATTACAACCACAGTCAATTATGACCTGAATAGAACTTATGAAGAATTTATAGACGCCATAAATTTTTACAGGGATAAAAAAATATAAAATTAGCAGGATTTTCAGTAAAGGGAATTTTATTACGACCATAATGACAAAATTTTATAACAAATAATTGAGGTTAATCGGATATTTGCCAATCTTAGAAGTTGTATGAAAAATTCGTGAAATAGATTTATTATACCTGTAGAAATACGTTAATCTATAGAATACCAGGAGATATATCAAAAAAGTGAGTTTTTATGAAGTTAACCTGAACTAAGCAATAATAAAAATATATGGTAACACTATTTATATCC
>JAKAAE010000010.1 GCA_021797225.1 Thermoplasmata archaeon
TTAAGACTAAAAAGGAAGGTTTTGGGAAAGGTTGTGTACAATATTATGTGTAAATATAAACCTCTTGTTAAAACAGTGATATTATTTCTAGTTATTATAAAATCAATTTCAAAATTTTCACTGAAATAGAATATGTCTATCCCGGGAATCCTCCTTTTTAGTCTTAATAATTCAATATAAACAACATTTTCAAGGGTGCAACAACAGTGATAACACTTCTGTTATGGTCATAATCCATTTCTGTGTCCAGTAATTTAACGTTCCGCGTTTCCTTTACCGCATTTTCAAGAAAGGTTATGATACTCCTATTTCTTCCATCGCTGAAGTTCGGAACCATTTCAACTAGCTTCATACAGATTCATAATAAAGAAGATATTAAAGTATAGCAAAATCTTAATAGAACCCGGTCTTTTCCATTATAGAGTTTCTGAAAAATTTCCATTTAAAAATTTAAGAAATAAGCTCAGACAACAAGGAGATGAGACAATCCTTATACGGGCTTATTATTCTGATCTACTGGATCTTTGCTTTTGCGCAGGGAACTTATGAACACTATAGACATCAGAAATACTGCAATAATAATTAGAGCTAAACCTATGGCCTCAGGAATCCATATTAATGTCAGAGTGTAAGTTAGAACCCCGAACGCTCCTATTATCGTTCCTGCGAATATAAAGTAAAGTACAGATTTCCTTTCTATTTCCATTCCGGATACGTAATGCATAAACACAAGTATAATCCCTGCAAGTAAAGGCATCAGGAAAAATACGAAGAGAAGATGTCCATTTGTGAATGCCATATCATATAGGTATCCTGGTCCTCCGTTTGGTGGTACGCCCGGGCTTCCGAAACCGTAGTATGCCTCATTGAATTCCATAGAATATCCTAAACCGATCATTACTGCCATTGTAACTATCCATGTGAACATTTCTGCTATCTGTGTGAGTCTTTCAGTTCTTTTTGAAGAGAGTATGTAATAAAGACCTATAATAGATATCAAAGCCCCCCATCCAACTATTCCGGTTTGACTATCGTCCAGAGCAAGCCCATCCATACCTCCAGGTCCGTACGGGGCAATTGTGGGTATAATATACGTTCCGAAAGATGATATCAGGTAAAGATAAGTCATTGATAAGGTTCCAAAAACCGCAATAATCATTCCTGCATTAACTATATTCCTCTGCCACGAATTTAGTTTTTCATAACCAAAACTCACTGCAGCTATAGCTACTATTCCACCCATCACTGCCGGCAGCATTTCATGTGAGTGGGACGTTACAAGATTGCCAAGGAAGGTTTGAAGACCACCCCATTGTGTGACATAGTGGTTGAAGAATGGTAATGACGAATATCCAAAAAGATTCCCGTATTCCAGCACCATACCCATAACTGCTGCAATTCCTGCTGATAACGTTGAAAAAACAATGAGGATATAAGCTCCCCATATTGACTTGAATTTCTCTTTTTTCCTAAATGGTAAAATAATAAGGGAAACAAGGAATATTAAAGCAATGAGTACCATCCATATATCTCTTATCGCCTGAAGAACATAATCAGCATTCTGCGTGGATGCAGGATAAAAGAAAATCATTCCGAGGAGTGTGAAAATTAATACGGGATATGTACTGAGATTTACTGCCTTTTTTGTAAAATTCTCAAGGTCTAGGAGTGAAGTTGTATATAGTATGAGGAGAAAAGCGAAGGGTATCATAACTGTATGGTAGAAATTAATCATGTCCAGGGTAAAATCTCCAAGCTTAAACCACGTTACTCCCGGCAGCAGAGGACTGATAACCAAGAAAAATGTAATAAACACCAGCACAGCGCTTATGTTATATTTTTCATTTAAAAGGAATTCCAGAATACCTGATCCGCTGGATGAATTATGCTTCATAAACTTCATAATTATCATTAATATATTATTCTGCTATATAATAAGTTATCGTAAAAAGAAATTTTTCGAGAGAGGATAGCCCTGGTTCATCGACCACTTATGAGCCAGAAATTGCGTTTTTCTTCTATCCTAAAAAGTGCGAATTCATGGAAAATCAAAGTTAATATCATAATGATTAGTATGCTGATAAGGTTATTTATTGAAAGATGTTAAGCAACGCAACATCGATCAACAACAATAATATGGAATACCAATTGATAGAATTAAGTCCTACACAGTAGCTAGAATATCAGTAGATATTGAAACAATAAATATCATAATCAAGAGTCAAAAAATAAAAAATTATTTAATATTCTTTTATTGCAGATTTAACCTTCTCAAACAGTTCTGGGGTTATTTCGTTTATTCCATGTGCATTTTTTGCATGTGCCTGTATAACCGGTATTAACTCGTCCACAGAGTCAGCCTTTACGTCAAATCCACAATCCATCCCTATATCCTTGCATTTAAATTCGTATCCCATTTCTATCATATCACTTATTATTCCGTAATATTAAAAATAGGCATATCACATGTGTAATGCATTTATAGATTATTAAAAACGTATTCCTCTATTATCTTTTCTATGCCACGTCTCAATGTGGCCTGTACAGATTTTTTGCTTATACCCATTTCCTGCGCTATTCCATCAAGGCCTATCCTCCTGTTAAAATCAAAATAGCCTTTTGAATATGCCATGTATAATGTTTCCTTCTGCCTCAATGTTAATTCCCCCGGCAAATGTCCATCGGCCTCATAATAACTATATTTTATTCCGGTAATGTTTTCCTGTAAATTCTTTAATGAATTTCTATTTTTTAAGAGAATTTTATACTGTACTTTCTGGTTCTCAAAAATTTTTACGGATATGATCATGGCACCGGAGACTGCTGATGCTCTGCATATTTCACAGCTTTTTGTTTCCATCCATGTTTTATCCCTCTGATTTTTATACACTGTTATATTATCATCCCTTAGAATTTCCCTATTTTTATAGTAATTCTCAATTCCCATGAGATGGTTTGTATATTCTATTCCCGGATTTATCTGGAATATTCTAGCGCTAATGTTAACCGTTGAAAGTTTCTTTAAAACCCCACATGATGGTTTTTCAGCGGTTAGTATAATTTCTATTAAGTTGGCAGGCATTACAATATAATAAAATGAATGTTTATAAATTATAGTTTTTGATACTGTTTGGCTGTAAATTAACATTGATAACAGAATATTGAAATATGCTTCTCCTAGTTAAATGAAATGGTCGGTGAGTTAATAAGGCCTCTAGAGTCTGATAATATTGAACAGGAAATTGCGTTAACTGTGTATTTCTGGAACATGCACAATCAATTATGGAAGGAACACTGATATGCAATCCTTAAAATATGTTGAATTAATTTTTGAAAAATAGTTATACCTGAATTTAAAGGTAAACTTTTTATCATCAATTCAACATTGATAATTTATGTCCTGCATTAATTTTGATTCTGTCACAAAGAAATATGGAAATAAATTCGCGTTGAACAATATATCTTTTTCCCTGGAATGCAATGCGGCCTATTCGTTAATAGGTCCAAATGGAGCCGGAAAAAGCACAATATTAAAAATTATTTCTGGGCTTATAAATGCTGATTCTGGTAATGTATCGATAAAAGGAAATAAGCCCGGTTCTGATGAAGCCAAAAGAATAACCGGATACCTTGCAGAGGAAGCCCTACCATACATAAATTTGACGGTAAAGGAAAATTTTCTGTATATCGGTTCATTGCGGCAGGTTCAGGATCTCCGCAACAGAATTTCATTTTTAGTGGATTTATTGGGTCTTGATTATTATTTAAATTCAATGGTTTCAAACCTATCAAGAGGAACAAAGCAGAGATTGTCCTTAGCATTGTCCATAATACATAATCCCGAAATAGTCCTGCTGGACGAGCCATTCAATTATATCGACATTCCAACACAGGAAAAAATCATAAGATATTTTAAAACAATGAATTCAACATTCCTGGTATCCACCCATGTAATGTCTATTGCTCAAAATTTTACAGAAAATATAATAATGATAAATAATGGGAATATAATATTTAGAGGGAAGCTGTCCGAAATAGAATCGGAAAGGTCAGAAAACGAGACAATTGAAAACGTTATCGCAAGGATGATGTTATGAAATACACACTGATGAAGTTAATTTTAAAAACAAAAATTCCCATTATTTACTGGGTAGCAGTTCTCATTTTCACATTCATGATTTTTCCGTTCATTGGTACAGTTTATTTGACTGGTGCCAATTTACATCAAAGCCGGCTGGCAACAGTAGCGGTTTCAATTATTTCATTGCTTATTATTATATTTTCAGGGTTTAACATTAATAAATCCGACAATGATTTTTTATTGGATATCCCACTGAAAAATAGTGAGATGCTTATATCGTATTATGTATATAATTTTTTAATACTTTATTTTTTTATAGTACTTTTTATTATATTCTTTTCATTATCAATAAATTCACGTTTAATTCTTTTGTTAGTACCATATATTATATTATTATTCTTGACATGCATCAACATTGGAATTATCGATAAATATATGATAAAAATTAGAATGATTATTCCTCTATTATTTTTTATATTTTTAATTAACCCTGCATTTATTGGTTTTAGATACAGCATAACATCAATATTCTATGGAAATGAAACAACAGGCATATTGTTAACTGCTATGATGTTCCTGATTACATTCGTATATATAATAAAAAATGCAAATAAATTTAATTTGCATTATAGGGAAGATAAAATTTCTAATAATATAAGAACCCAGGACATTTCCGGTACACCAATAAAGGCTATTTATATGAAAAATACCTTTTTTATAAATACCATTTACGTTTATAAACGAATTTCAGACGCAAAAATACACACCATCAGAACAAATGTATACAGGAGCCTTGTAATGTTCACAATTATTGGTATAATATATTTTATTTTGAATGTTGAATTCTATAATACATTCATACTTCTGGCAATAGATATATATGTAGGGTTTTTACCGGGAACTATCTTTGCAACATCGATATCCCAGTGGCCTGTATTTATGGAACGTCCATGGTTATCTCTCACATCCATGAATGCACACAAATACGTTAAAAATTTTATTCTGTCAATAATCTTATCGGTATTTATATCTGTACTTCCTTTTGTTTTATTATCTTTTCTGGTTCTAATTTTCTATTATAACACATTAAATATTATGATATTCCTGTATTCGCTGACCATGCCTGCCATACTGGCTGCCACACTCATATTCTCTACCACAATGATAGCGCCAATTCAGATAACCGATTTTGATAACATTGTGAATTTTGTGAATAGCGGTGAAAATCTGGTGAGGCTAATTCCGTTATTTATCCTGCTTTTATTAGCATTTTTTGTATCTGTTATCTCGTCCCTTCTAAATAATTTGCTGTATGTTTCTCTATATTACGCCATCCTCCTATTTGTAATATTTATTATGTTAAATTCAAAAAAAATGCTAAATTATATTGCCAGCAAATTGATAAATGCAAATTTAGCATAGGAAAAAGAAATAAAATTACACATAATTTATAATTTTACAGTGGTTTTGATTATCTCACTGCAATACAATTACATGAATATAATAGCCGCAATGCCTATTTATAAATCTATAGTTTATATATAGATATTATTATATATCAACAAAGGATAATATATTATGGACGAAAATGATAATGCCATACGATTAATTGTTGTACGTCATGGTGATACTGAACAGGAAACCGGTATACCCGACGATAGCAGGCGGATTACCAAAAAAGGGAAAAAGCAGTTAAAAAGAACAGCCAATTTTATTGATAAAATGAATTATAATGTAGAGAACATTGTTTCCAGTCCGCTGGCTCGTTCCAGGGACTCTGCGGAGGTAATTGTTGATGAACTGGGCCTTGACCTTAAGATAGACATGAATGATAGCCTGAAGCCCGATGCCCCCGTCGCTTCAACGGTTGCATTTATTAAAGAATTAAAAAATAATACAATTATAGTAGGCCATAATCCCAATCTTTCATTATTGTTAAATAAGATCGTCGGCTTTAATGGGGAATTAAAAAAGGCTGGAGTAGCGGTGCTGAACCTTAATAAAACTACCATGAAATCTGATCTGGAACTTCTACTTGATCAGAAGGTTCTGAAATTGATTTAAATGCTCGAAGCAGTTGTCGATCTGGGATATAACTCTTTCCAGTTATGTATTTATGATCATTACAAATCAAATTCTTTTAAATTATTATCGAGATACAAATCCTTTGTAAGGCTCGGGACAGACCTATCTGAAGGAGAAAATATAAAACCTAAAAAAATAAAAGATGGGGCATACGAGATTACAAAATACCGGGAAATAATAGATGAATTGAATATAAAGAACGTGCATGCAGTGGGTACCAGTGCTTTCAGAATGGCATCTAATAACAATGAAGTTTCTGAACAGTTTTCTGAGATTCTCGGACATAAAGTAGATATTATAAGCGGATCACAGGAAGGGGAATATTCCGTCATAGGATCATTGAATACCCTTCCATTCAAGGATGCATTGATATTTGACCTGGGAGGAGGCTCACTGGAAATCGCAGTGGTCAGGAACAGAACAATAGAAAAAATAAATAATTACAATCTGGGTGCTTTGAAACTTCTGCACGAATTGAAAGGTGAAAAAGAGATAAGATCCAGAATTGAAAATGAAGTTGTTGAATTTAAAAATATAAATTTATCTGTAATCGGATCCGGTGGCAATCTCAGGGCTCTCGCAAAATATGACATGAAGAATATTAAATACCCTATTTCGAGCCTGCACGGATATAAACTGACAAAAAATAGCATAAAGAACTACGCAGGAAAACTTCCCGGAATAAAGCCCGCCGAAAGGTCTAAATATTCGGGAATAAGTAAGGAGCGGAGCCTCACAATCGGAGTGGCATCTATAATAATAGATGAATTAATGAATATTTTTAATGCAGAATATTTGCATGCCTCCCTCTTTGGAATGAGAGAGGGTGTGCTGATGAAGAGTTTATACAGTAATATAAATGACCTGAGAAGGTCATGGTTAGAGGCCTTTGCCAGTAAATTCAATGCAATTCCTCCATGGGAATACTACAATTATGCCATGGAAAAGCTGCACCTGGATGATAAAAAAAGGGAAATATCCGGAAATGCTGCATTTATGTCCAGGGTTATGGCGTATGCTACTTACAAGAGCCCACTTTACGCATGCGGTTTCACAATAAAAAATGCTGTAAATCCCGGGTTCACATCAGTTGAGCTGGCCGATATGGCTTCTGTTTGCTATTCAGGTTCTGGTAAGGCTAAGAAAAGCCTTGAAAAAATATCAGATTTATCCTCAAACGATATTAAAGAAATGGGAAAGCTAGTAAAAAATACCATTTACAAGAAGAGGTTTTTAATATGAATGGAAAATTAATCGCGTTTGAGGGAATAGATGGGTCAGGAAAATCAAGTCAGGCTAAATTACTGGAACACTACCTTCAACACAGATCGGAGACCTATCTTACCGAATGGAATTCATCTGACTGGGTACATGGCCTTAATAAAAAGGCAAAGAAAAAGAAGGAGTTAAATCCATTAACATTCAGCCTGATAAACGCAACCGATTTTACCGACAGATATGAAAAATATATTATAACTATGTTGAAGGCAGGCATCAATGTTGTTTCAGACAGATACATATATACAGCCTATGCGAGGGATTCAGCCAGAGGGATAAGTCTAAAGTGGATAAAGAATTTATATTCCTTTGCGGTTGAACCTGATGTAGTATTTTATATAAAGGTCAAGCCTGAGGAGGCAATCCTGAGATTAAAAACTGGCAGAACAAGCTTGAAACCGCAGGAAACAGGATCTGATATATTCCCGGAGCTGGCGCCGGATGAGGGATTCATAAAGTATCAGACCATGATATCCGATTTTTATGATAAAATTAGCAAGGAGAAAAAATTCTGTATTATAAACGGAAACGACTCAATAAAAAATGTTCAACTGCAGATACGGGAAAAGGTGGAGGAAATTTTATGGGGCAAGGAGTACTGATAGCTATAGACGGAGTTGAAGGTGCCGGCAGAACATCGCATGCAAACCAACTGGCTAAAAAACTTGAATATATGGGATACGGAACCATGAATCTGGATATACAGAAATCTAAGTTGTTCGGAAATGTGATAAATAAGAAAAAGAAGGATATATTTTTTGAAACCAGAACACTGTTCCTTGCACATGCAACGGCACTGGCAGACCTGGGTAATGCAATAAAAAATGCTGTGGAATCAGGCTTTATTGTAATCTTTGATGGTTATATAGATACTTTAAAATCATGGGGACTTGTACGTGGTTTAAATGAGGACTGGATGAACGGTATACTTTCCATGGTTATAAGACCGGATATTCAGGTGCATTTATATGCAACCTCAGATGAAATTATAAAAAGAATAATAAAGAAAATGGGGTTTCTTGACCCATTGACCTCCAGTATAGAACTCTGCAATGCCGATCTGTACGAAAGTTATATCAATTATATCATAGATTTTCAGGATATGCTGGTTAAATCTTCAAAACATATCATTAATGTTGATACCACCGGTAAATTTACAAGGGCAAACGCAAAAATCGTAAGGAGAGTTTCCGGCAAAATAAATAAAAATAAAGAACTGAATGAACAATAACATATTATTTCCTTCATGTCTGCAAGGATTATTCTTACTTTGGTAGATCTCTATTTTTAACGTTCCTTCTCTTTCAATTCAAATTCAAGAATGTAATGTTCATTATATTAATCAAATTCTATTGCAGAATATGAATCTATCATTGTAGGTTGTGGTTATAGAAAACTCAAGTTCAATTCTGTCCGTGAGAACACCAAGAATCGAACAATTATAAATAACTTTAAGTTTTTATAAATATTAAGCTTTTTGAATGGTGTTTAATAAATGGTATAGGCAACATCGATTCATGCGTCAAAAGCAGAAAGACCTGAAGATATATGTCAAAAAAACCAGAAAAGAAATCAGATATCTTGGTAATATTTATTTTATCGGGCCTGTGCCTAAAATAAAACTGAATAAAAAAAATGATGAGCACAAAGGTGGTCAGGCATCACCGGTAATTAAAGAGGAAAAAATAATTAACTCAAAAATAGAAATTTTTGGAGTTGATAATGTCAATGAGGAAACTGTAGCACACGAAGTCATGCATACTATAAGATTGTTTAAAGTATATAAAGGCAATTTAAAAATTTACAGAAAACATTTTTCCAGATTGTATAGAAAGTCAGGACCTTTATTTATTATCTCGGCCATGTTATCCTCATCGATACAGGAAGCCTCAGCCGAGTTTTTTGAAATTATATACCGCAGAACCATGGTGCTGGATAAACATAATATAAAACAGGATATGGTACAGTATCTTAACAGATTGATTAACGATAATAATAATTTAACAGAAACGATTAACAAATGTATCGACGAATTGATTAAGATCTTGAACACAAATTATACTGCAGAGCAAATCACTTCAGAAGATATTATCGGGAATATCAGCAAAAGACTTTTTGATTATGATTATACTCTCAACTGGATTTTTGGAATATTCATTGCATACATGATACTGAAAATAAATGACAATGATATAACTAGGACACTACGCACCTTCATGTTAAAAAATGATCTGGTGATAGTTAAACTGATCAGCCAACATAAAGACTATTTAAATGACATTAGAAATGTGCAGTATAATACAGGCAATTGAGGATTATATCTTTAGATTTATCGAGAACATCTGGATAAGTTAAAAGGATGCTGGTGGAAATAGGATGTTATATGGGTTTAATTACACTACCGTTAATTTTTACTGGAAATTGTTATTTGGTCAATATCATTTATTTTGAAAGGTTAGATCCACCAATTTTTGCCTGCACAGGATGTTACTATTGCTTACATAAATTTATTAATATCTATATTATATAATCGGGTTCTACATTAATGAGAACCGAGATGAAAGAATGGATGAAGTAATGATGGTGACAACTAATTATGTGCCTGGAAAAGAAATTACCAAAGTTATCGGGCCAATATGGGGCATTACAGTACGGAGCAGAGGACTGGGCGGAAATATTATGGCTGGATTACGATCCCTCGGCGGTGGTGAGATTAAAGAGTATACTAAAATGCTCTCAGATGCAAGGTCAACTGCGCTGTCCAGATTAAGTCAGGCAGCGAAGGATATCGGCGCCAATGCTGTGATTGAAATGAGATTTGATTCGTCAGATATAGGACAGGTTATGACTGAAATTGTTGCATATGGAACTGCTGTAGTAGTTGAGAATGTTTCTGGAAACATTGGGAAAGTAAGCCTGTCGTGAAATAATATTTATTTCTGCCAATATTGTCCAGTAAGAAAGCAATTAGTCCTGATAGATGAGCAATAACAGTAGATGATATAAAACTCGCTATAATTCCCGGTTTTCTATTTGAAAGCTTTTCAACGCAGAAATTGCATTGAAATCGCTATCATGTGTAATTAATATTCCTTTAACTCCCATTGTAAAAGAGGCGGTCAAGATATCTACATCGTCTGGGAAGTATTTACTTTTGTATCTGGATTTCAATTGTTTATAGATTTCTGAACAACTTTCCGATATTTCATAATTTATTGGTTCAATTTTAATAGCCGTTCTAAAATATTTTTTTATTATACTCACAGCCGGATTACTACTGTTAGAAAAACCCCTGGCAAATTCATAATAATTTAATACTGTGGTAAGGATGAGATCCTTACTAAGTATATGTTTATTGAATCGCTGCATAAACTTTTCATTATTTTTTGACAGAGCTATTAAGGCATTGGTATCAAGAATGTATTTCTTCAAACTTGGAACCCATTAATGCTTCATCATCAATTTTCTGCTTTTCCTGTTCATCAATTTCGCTATACGCATCCTGGATTATGGATAGGTTATTGAAAGATATCATTTTTAACACTGAATTTTAAATCCCCTACAAATTTATTTGCAATTCTGGGATGTCCATTTATAGATGTGAGCTACCTCATGCCAAAGCAATGAGGCTTCCTGATTCATGGACAATGTTTACCCTTACATAGGGACTTATATTTAGTCCTTCAAGGGCAGAGGCATCAATCTCCACAGGCGTAAATTCCCTTAAGCGCTCCGCAGGCACTTTTATATTTATATTATATTTCTTAAAATAATTGTTTATTATTCCTATTTACTGTTATTTTCCACTTAGAGCTGATTTGATATAATTTTCCATTTTCATATGAAGTTGAAATTGAGACTATGTTTGAATAGATTTCAGGAGATTCTTTCTGCTGTTCAGTTAGTCTGGCACCTATCTTTTCGGTTATTTCGTTAGGAACACCAAAAGTTACCTGACATCTTGCTTTTCATGAAACTAAATCTATAACTCTTTGTACCGATAAAACTTCCACCTCATCTTCCATAAAGGTTAATAGTTAATTGAAGTATAAATATTTACAGGGTCGCACATATTCCTACCATGACACTGGAAGTTTACTTATGGTATTCTTATCAACGCTAAATAATGGCTTTAACGTCACGGACTGAATTCTTTTCCGAACAGTTTCCTTGATATGATTAATTTCTGTATATCAGGAGTACCGTCACCTAAAAGGAATCCTCTAGATATCCTGAATTTTCTTTCAAGTGGTGATGTTTTTGAGTATCCGGCTGCACCCAGTGTTTGAAGTGCGTCACTTACAGCGTTGAATGCAATCTCACATCCATATCCTTTTACAGCGGCGCTTTCTATGCTGTTGTCCATGCCTGAATTCTCCATTGATAGTGCTTTATATGCCAGTGTTCTGATAGATTCAATTTTTGCCTTATCCTCGGCCAGCCGGAATGATACCGCCTCAAATTTGGATATGGGTACCCCGAACGCCCTCCTCATCTTTGCGTATTCAATTGCCTCGTTCAGTGCTCCCTCTGCTATGCCGATTGCGTATAATCCCACATGCACCCTCTGAATGCTCAGGATATCCATCAGTAGCTGGAATCCTTTATTTTCTTCCCCTACAAGATATGTCTCAGGAACCATAACATTATCCATCCTGATGCCACCGAATTCTCCTTTAAACAGAGATGCCATATTTTCAATTTCATAGGATTCAATCCCCTCCATTGATCTATCTACCATGAGAATGCTGATGCCATTACCCGTTCTGGCTGAAATCATATAAACATCAGAAATTCCAGGATTGCTCACAAAACTCTTTTCGCCGGAAAGAATATAATTTGTTCCAATTTTCCGTGCCTCACTAGCAATATGGTATGCGTCTGAACCATGCCCTGGCTCAGTATACGCCCCACATATCACAGAATTCCCTGAAAGATAGCTTTTTATATATTCATCCCTAATACTCTCATTCCTGATATACGGAAGCAATTTAGAAAAATGTATCGTAAGAAATGCAGGCAACGGGAATTCATACTTTCCCATTTCCTCTGAAAGAATACCGAGAATAATATCATCAACTTTTTCATGATCATTCAGAGAAATAGTTGAAGGTAGCAATAGATCCGATAAGTCTTTCATTATCTTCTTCGGAAATATCCCATCCTTTAAGTACTGTTCATAGTATGGTACATATTTTTTCTCACAGTATTCGTCAAAGCTATTCTTTATTAGTTCCTCTTCATCATTGAGTTTTCCATTGAGTTCCATTTTATTTACCTCTCCATTTAATTTTTTGTTTATTCAGAAATGCCTTCTGCCCGTTTTTGAAATCCTCCGACCCTGCATTTATAACCAGGTAGCTTCCAGCGAGTCTCTCAAGGGCTTTAAAATTTTCCTTATATGTATTTATCAGCCGCTTGGTATTTGTAACAGACATAGGTGCGTTCTTTCTTATTTTTTCTGTGAATTCGTATATCAGAAAAGGCAGCTGTTCAGGTGGCACAACAAGGTCAACAAAACCCAGATCCTTTGCCTGGTGTGCGTTGATCCATTCTGAGGTCAAAAGATATCTGAACAGTTTTCTTCCTGTCAGTGCAATTCCGTATGAGGCTGCAACCGGGGGCAGGGCACCTATTAGCCCCTCTGGAACTGAAAAAATAGACCTATTACTTGCTATAACAATATCAAACAACATGTTAAGTTCACATCCTCCTCCGAATGCAATTCCATCAACTACTGAAATTATTGGCTTGGCGCAACCTGTGATTGTATCAATTAAAGGATTGGCATACTGATCCAGCCACAGTGAGGCATCTACAGAATTATTCCATTCGCTCATCATCTTAATATCGTCTCCTGCGGAAAATGATCTGCCGGTGCCTGTAACAATAATTGATACTACCTTATCATCATTATTTGCCTTTTCTATTGCCAGTTTTAATCCCTTCCACATTTTCTCATTGAGTGCATTCAATGCCTCTGGCCTGTTCATAATAATATATGTATATCTGTCTCTATTGTAATATCTAACAGGACCGAAATTCGATTCATTATAATTGTACCTATAAAAACCTACCCCACTTTCAATCCCAATAAAATTTTTATCAACCATATCAGTGAGTTTGGTGCTTGCCATGAATAAACTATCACCTGAGTTTTTATAATTCTCATGCAGGTTTTCAACTATATGGTTTATTCCCATGCCATCTGCAATGGAAATTATTCCCTCTGTTGAACCATATTCCTGTGCAAAAAATTTATCTATATCATCAGGCTCGCATATTTCCAGAAGATTTGCTGCAACGTTGACTACAGGAGAAATCATGTCATAGGGATTTATTTTATAAATTTCATCATCCGGAATAATTGGGATATCAGTACTGTAATTATAGAAACCAATGCCTGCAGATTTACCAAATTTCTTTTCTCTGTACATTTTCTCAATTATATCGGGAACATGAAAACCCATGTTTTTATATGTTTTAAATATTTTATCGATCCCGTACATATCCGCCAGCTGAAAAATACCATGCGTGAGACCCAACCGGAATTTCAGGCAGGCATCTATAGTAGAAACTTTAAAACCCTTTTTCAATATGAGAAGTGCAGAATTAATGAATGTTAGTTGAAGTCTATCTATAACCCCATTTTCTATATCATTTTTTATTATGAGGGTGTTATATCCAAGATACTTCAACAAATCAACACTTTCATTGACATTTCTGGTTTCCAGGTTTCCATGCTGGAGAATTTCTATAAATGGCTCCATAGAAAGTTCTGGAAAACTTAAAACAATACATTCCTGTAAGTCTTCTCCTTTCAACGCTGCTGAAATTCCCTGAATGCTCTCTGATATAATATATAATACTCCCTTAAAGGAATGTTTTAACCGAATTAAATTCTCATCATCTTTTTTAATTTTTTTATCTACGAAAAAGAAAATATAATCCATGGAAAATAGGTCGCTTAAACTTTCTGTGCATGGTATTTGATTTAGTAATCCTCCCGACACTTTGACATCAGACAACATCTGCCCAGACTTTATAATGAAACACATAAACATGCTATCTCTCATTCTTATAAGTGATCTGATAAAGCCCTGATTGACTCTGTTATCTTCTAGAATGATTCCTATTTTTTTATCCATAATAATGTATAATTAAGATTTTCCATCTAATATATTTTTCCACGGGCACGTAATAATTGAGAGCCATAGACTATATTTATTCTAAACACTATGATCGGTATTCCAATTATACTTTTATAATTATATTAAGGTTTTTTCCTCAAAGAAAAATATAAAAGGCAATCAAATATGTAACAGGATATGTATAATAAAATGCCAGATGTATATATTATAGATGCAAAGAGGACGCCTATCGGCAAGAGAAACGGAGCCCTCAAGGATGTTCATCCCGTAGACCTTCTTGGAAACCTTGTCAGTCAGGTGCTCCATATTAATTCAATAAAACCTGATACCGTTGAAGAAATGATAACAGGATGTGTGAGCCAGACAGGTAATCAGGGAGGAAACATTGCAAGAAACGCATGGCTCTCAGCTGGTTTACCAGATTCTGTTCCCGGCGTTTCAATAGACAGGCAGTGCGGTTCAAGCCTTCAGGCTCTGGAATTTGCCAGAAATGGAATAATAGCTGGAGATTATGATCTTGTTGTGGCCAGTGGAGTCGAATCTATGACCCGGGTACCGATGCTGAGCACGATAGAAAAGGAAAATCCAATCACGGAAAACCTGAGAAGAAGATACAGTCTCGGGGAGAACTGGTTCAGCCAGGCATACGGTGCTGAACTCATAGCCAGAAAGTTCGGAATATCAAGAAAGGATATGGATCTTATGAGCTATGAAAGCCATATCAGAGCATTCAGATCAAGAGAACAATTCAAAAAAGAAATGATACCTGTAAAGGAAAATGGAAATATTATTCTTGATTATGATCAGGGTGTGAGGGAAAAGCCTGATCTGGAAAAAATGAATGAGCTCAGGCCGGCATTTCCTAATCTGGAACTTATAACAGCAGGGAATGCCAGCCAGATATCAGATGGTGCCAGTGCCAGCATACTGGCATCGGAAAATGCTGTGAAGGAATACGATTTGAAGCCAAGGGCTAAAATCCTGAATGTTGCAGCTGTGGGGGTTGACCCCGTTACAATGCTCACAGGTCCTATTCCCGTTACAGAAAAAGTACTGAAGAGAACAGGATTGGCCATAGAGGATATTGATGTTTTCGAGGTAAATGAGGCATTTGCCTCTGTTGTTCTTGCATGGGAAAAGGAATTGAAGGTAGATCACGATAAGGTTAATATCAATGGTGGAGCAGTAGCACTGGGTCATCCATTAGGCGCAACCGGTACGAGAATAGTATCAACCATGCTTAATATAATGGAAAATAAAAAATATCATTATGGATTGATAGCCATCTGTGAGGGGGGAGGGATGGCAAACGGTGCAATAATAGAAAGGGTCGAGTGAAATTCTGCTCCCGGTTTCACAAATATATCCTTCAAATATTTCAAGGTATGTTTTTCACTCTGTGCCGTTTATATAGGCATTTACAATCATCCAGAAACCATTATCGACGCTGGATGATTCTTCAAGATCATGCGAAACTTCATTCTCTGTATCAGGATTATACCTAACGCGCATTGCGTAATTTCCATCCTCATAAACGACCATAACTGAGACCGGTGTATCTTCAGGCATACTATTATCATCTTCCTGATCTCCGGACATATCAAGATATTTTTCTAGAGTACCGTTCCATATGGGTGCCACACCTGTCCTTTTAATTTCATTGATTACTTCCCGTTTTGTTTCTTCCATGCTTTTCATTGTGTCATACGATCAAACCGATATTCATATATAAATGCTCCGATATACAATTAGGCAGGATTTCAAGATATTAAACTGTTAAAAGGATATATACAATTCCTGTGCAATACCTGAATATGATGATTAAAAGCATAACTCACATTAAAATTGCCATACAATTTCTATTCATATTTTGACTTTTATTGTCTGTGAAGGTATTAACGACTTGTTCTTTGTATGAAAATAATCAGTTCTTTCCGTTTACGTTAAATAACAATATTTAATAAAATAATTATGAGTGAAGCTTTGAACAGGAATAGCATGACCTTCTGGGGCCTTGTATTCTATGCAATAATGGTTATTGCGCCAGCCGGCCCATTCGCCTTCACAGGTGCAACCGCAATGGAATATGCAGGAGAAACTGCACCTTTAACATTTCTTATAGGGGGTATAGCTCTCTTCCTGGCTGTAATAGCCGTTTATATATATTCTGAGAAAATCAGCAACGCAGGAGGATATTATAAATATGTGGAAGTGGCTACGCACAGCAAATATTTGAGCAAGAGTGTAGGATTTTATTATCTCTTTGTGGTGCTCAGCAGTATTATAGGATCCAGTGCACTTCTGGGCTGGTTCCTGTATATAGGTCTGGAAGTTATGCTAAGCTATACGCTTCCATTTGTTTTTGTAGTAATAGTTTCATTTATTACACCTGTTATTTATCTAATAGTTGGAATACTGTCATTGAATTACAGCCAGAAAATTGCAATAGTAATGGGATTGTTTGACTTGGCATTTTATCTGGGATTATCCATAGCCATAATTATAAAATCACCCTACAATGGTGTTCAGTACTTCAACATCTTTAATTCAACCGATGGATTACATGGATTTTTCCTTGGCATGGTTACAGGAGGATTTGTTGCTTTCTCCGGATATGGTTCAATAGTAGTTCTTGCAGAAGAAACAAAAACACCCGGGCGTACTATAAAAAAGGCTATAGTCACCTCACTGCTGATAATGATTGCTTACGACACATTTGTTATCTATGCCAATGTGGGCGGACTTGGACCTAATCTTCCTGCCGGACTTGCATACTTTGCTCCAGGATTATATGTAACCGACAGCTATTACGGAATCTATGTTACACTGGCTGCCTTCAGCATCTTCCTGGTTTCAGCATTAATATCGACGGTTATATTCGGAAACAGTGCTGCAAGGGAATTATATTCCCTGGCACGGGATGGAATACTCCCAAAGGTATTTACCAGAATTCATAAAAAGTACAAAAGTCCATACATGGCTGTTATTGCAGTATTCATTGTTGCACTTGCAGGCATAACATTAGGATTGATTCCACTGGTGTATTACTATGGAGAGAATCACGGGCTATTTTATCTGCTGGTAATTAATTCAATAATAGGATCTGTGTTCACCCTTACATACCACATAATTGTAAATGAAACGCTTCCGGTATTCATGCATCATCTCAGGCAGCTCAATCCGGTAACCCATATTATAGCACCAACCACTGCCTCTGCCATTATCGGCATTGCCATATATTACTCACTGATAGACCTGGCGTGGCCACTTTCTGTCGCATACATCTTCCTGGCCGGACTGGTGATTCTTGCAATTGTAATTACCTATTATATGAGACACAATAACGTAAAAATGGATACCATAGAGGAAGAAAATACTAAACGTGCCAAAAGGCGTGGAAAGAATGATTTATAATTTATATCAAGTTTTTTCTATATAATATTTGGTTAAACTATCCGAAACATCATAACTGTTTTTATCCTTTTTAACTAAACCTTTATTTATCAAGGATTGGATTACCCTGTATTTATTGGAAATTGAAATCTCGGGCATGGATTTATTTTGTGATAAATCTTTCATAATTGAAATTTCATTTTTTGTTAAGCCTGATAGTTCCCGGGCTATAATGTTTCTGTAGGTAGGATCATTGAGAAATGAATCAATACTGCATTTACCGGTGAGATCTATTCCGGCTAGATTAAGCCATGCTGGTATGCCTGAAGTTATTTTATAGACTGTTTCCAGTATTTCAGGATTACAAGTTATGCCTTCCGATGCCAGTCCTTTTGTTAGAAAATCTAATGATTGTTCATGATTGAAAGAACCGATTTCAATAGTTCTAAAGAATGCATAAAAAGGTTCATTTTTGTCATTCAGCATTTCATCCAGGATTCCGATTTCCGACCCGGAAATTATATAATTGACCAGTTTATGCTGGTTGAATCGGGATCGCATTATCCTAAGTATGTCAGGAAATGGTTCTTTCAAAACTCTTATGTACTGGAATTCATCTATCATTACTACAATTTTTATTTTTAAATCTTCAGCCAATTTTTCAGGCATATCTAAAACAGTTTCAAGGATTTCTGATGTTTTCAACCGCTGATCAAGATAATCATTGTACCTGTTAATTAATACTTCAAAATTATCCATCTTAAGACCTATTTGTTCTATACTGCCCAGAAATAAATTAATTCTTCTTTTTATTTCTTCCTTATAGTATTTGATTTTGTATTTTTTTGAAATTGAATCCATAAGAGATGTTATAAGCCGGTTAGAATAATCCTTTACAGTGGATATTCCCTCAAGGTTAAATTTTATTACAGTAATATTCTGTTTTTCCAGAATGGATTTAGCGACATTCATTACAGATGATTTTCCCATTCTCCGATAACCTGTAATGGCCACTGGCTGCCTCACATCGCAGGATTTTAGTATTGAATTAATTTCATTCTGGCGATCATATATCTCATCTGTGTCCAGTTCCCTTCCAAATATAAATTTCATCGGTACCGATACTATATCGGTAGCGATAATATAAAATTTGTTACAATTACTGAAATAAAAACTATAATTTCCTCAAAAAATATCGAGCATTGAGTAATGTATATTTTTTAACTTTAAAGCCACAGATCTTTTGTGTTGACCGGATGACACGGCTACTGCAGATACCATAACTCACTTAAATTGTCCACATAATGTTTGTTTTTTCGGTTTTCCAATGAAACATATTTAGCAAGAGGAGGCTGTCCATGTGCAACGCTCATACACATATTATCAATTTCCTTGGGTGAATCTATAAATTCCCTTATCCAACCCTGTAAAAATAAGGTTGAGGGGTCGAATTTGCTCTCCCGGTAATAAGAATACTCCTGCTCAATCAACAGAAGTTGATGTAAAATTCCTATAACTATGATGTCATTTAAATAGAATTTGAAATTTTCTTCTTGTAGCTCTTTTACTGCATCAAATGGATCTGAGCCATAATATATTGAATCAAATGACCTCAGCAGATCTTCTTTCAGATCTGGTCGGCTTCTAACCCTTAAGTTGAGGTCTATTAAAACTCTGAAATGATTTGGTCTGAACTTTTCTGATCCTGTCTGAAGCCATATATAAAAATTCTTTGATATGTCATACTTAGCGAATCTTCCTGATAATTTGGAAGGTCTGTAGATACCTATAGATATGCCATCTTCTGAATATACTGTATATTCTTTATCAAATTCAAGTTTCTTTACAAGCAATAAAGCCGCGTCGTGATCCATAACATGCCATTTACTTAGTTATTTGAATCTTTTTATATAATACCGATAAATACCTATTTATATGGATTATCATTTACAAGTTATGCGCAGGACCCAAAAAATAACCATAACACTGGATATAAATACTCTTGAGCAATTTAAAGAGATTTGTAAAAAAGAAGATTTCAAGGTTTCTACTAAAATCAATTCCTTAATTAGGAACTGGATCGACAGGAGACGGTAATGATGGAATTTCAAAAAATGCAAAAAATAACTGATACCGATTATAATGATTTTCTTAAATTAAATAAAGAAATTGTAATAGAAGATCAGCATATAGCAATAGGTAGAAAACCGCTTATCAAACAATTACAGCCAGACAATTTTGAGCTGGAAATTGAAAACTTATGGAGTTTTCCAGAACGAGGCAAATGGGCCACGCATTATTTAAATGCTAAATATAGAGGAAATTATGCACCACAGGTTCCGAGAAACGTTATATTAAGGTATTCTCTGGAAAACGATATAATTCTTGATCCCTTTATTGGTTCAGGAACAACACTTATAGAATCCAGACTCCTTAAACGACATGGAATAGGAATAGACGTGAACAAGGGTTCTGCTATGATCGTAATGGATAGGCTCAATTTCAATTCGGAGAATGATATGCTTCTAGATCAGGACGTTTATACTGGAGATGCCAGAAATCTCGACAAAATTCCTGATAGTTCTGTTGACCTTGTAGTTACACATCCACCATATGCAAATATTATATCATATTCAAAACGTGACAGGGTAGAAGGAGATCTTTCTGGAATTACTGATATAAATGAATATTATAATCAGATGGCAATTGTAGCTGCTGAGCTATACCGGGTGTTGAAAAATGGGAAATACTGTGCTATACTCATCGGTGATTCTAGGAAGTATAAGCACCAGATTCCGCTATCCTTCAGACTGATGGACATCTTTTTAAATCAGGGATTTATCCTGAAAGAAGATGTAATAAAAATCCAGCATAATACGAGAACAAGACAGTACTGGGAAAAAGCATCTATAGAAAAAAATTTCCTATTGCTTGCATATGAACATTTATTCATATTCAGAAAACCAGATAGTAAACAAACTAGCATGTATAAATACAGTACTAATGTTCAATAATTTGTAATTATTAATTCCTTTGCTCCGGTTCTACCGGTACCTACAGAATTGATATATCTTTTTGCATCAACTACTGTGATATTGAACTTATTATAAAGTTCTTTTATTTCTTCTGAGTAGGAATTACTCAACATCAACTTTACTCCTTTATCTGTTAAACTCTGAAATACATTGAATAACCTAATCTGTTCCTTAAAATTAAAACCATGGTAGGTGTATCCAGTAAAGGACGAAGTTTTATTGAGAGGTTGATATGGTGGATCAAAATATACGAAATCATCTTTAAGTGCATTTTTTACACAAGTTTCAAAGTCCGAATTTTCAATGTTTACATTTTGAAGCATAGAACTGAAATTATATAAATTATTTCTATCTAGCATATTTACAGTTTTATATCTCCCGTATGGAACATTGAACTTTGACGAGGAGTTTACTCTCCAGAGCCCATTATAAGCGTGCTTGTTTAAGTATAAAAATAATACTGCCCTCTGCAAAGAAAATTCTTCATTTCCAGAAATTTCATTGAATCGCGTTCTATTCAAATAATAGGTATCCGCGTCATTGGTCAGTTTAATTGTATTCATAGTATTTATAAACTCATCTGGGCAATTCTTAATGACCGTATAGAAATTAATCAGTTCAGGGTTTAAATCAGAAACTACTGCGGTATTAATAACTCGATGATTATATAAATTTACCAGAAAAGATGCGCCGCCAAGAAATGGCTCAAAATATTTGCCAAAAAATGTAGGGGAACTCTTGTACAACTCCTCATTTAATTGCCTTTTTCCGCCTGCCCATTTTAACAGTGGCTTTATCTTTAAGTGTTGCAGTGAATCTTCTTTAAGCATTGTTATAATATTATTTGTAAACTATTAAATTTTTGGTTATAATATTATTGGGGTGATAGTGCAGTATAATTATTTACTCCCAACACGCTTCGATATATATTCTGGGATCTGCACATCTGGAACCACTGAGTCTGCCTCCAGTACTGTATGAAACTTTAAAATACCGGACCAGTATGGCAGATCTTTATCTGAGCTCTTCTCATTAGGCCCGCTTGCGTTTACCTTTACTGATATTATATCCAGAGAGAGCTTAAGAAATCCTGTACTGCGTATTTCCTCCCGGGAGGGATGACGGCAGTCATTCCATCTCCCTGGTGCCATTTTTTCAGCAATCACTTCTGAAATTTTCAACTTTACAAATCAATCTACCAGAAAGAAAGCCACTGAACTTGCGATGTGGATGAATTTCTGGAAATCAGGAGATAATGCTTATAAATATTTATTCCATACTAATAATAGCCATGGAGTATACTACCGCATATAAATTCAGGATATACCCGAATAAAACACAAAGAAAGACTATAGGGGATATGCTGTATTTATCCCGTAAATTATACAATGCCATGCTAGAGCAGAGAAGAATGGCATACCAGCTGAATAAGGATTATTATAAAAACCTAAAGGTCAACTATAACACACAGACCATAGAGCTATCAGAACTTAAGGAGGAATTTCCTGAATACAGGAGTATATTTTCACAGGTACTTATGAATGTAGCAGACAGATTAGATAAAGCATATGGCAACTTTTTCATTAGAGTAAGGGAGAAGAAGGGAAAAAAGATAAAGGCAGGATTTCCAAGATTCAAATCAAAAGACCGCTACCGTTCAATAACATACACACAGTTCGGATTCAAGATAATAGACAGTACCCATGTATCCTTTTCAAAGATAGGGAAAATAAGGATGTTCCAGCACAGAAAAATAAATGGAAAAATAAAACAGGCAACAATAAAGAAAGATAAAGCAAACCGCTACTATGTAACATTTATTGTGGAAGAGGTTAATAATAATATAAACTACTCTGAATTTCCATATAATCCGGTAGGAATAGATGTTGGCCTTCTTAAACTTATAGCAACAACAGATAACACTCCGGTAGACCCTCCAAAGTATCTAAGAAAGTCAGAAAATAAATTGAAAAGGGCACAGAGAAGTTTATCAAGAAAGCAGAAAGGTTCTGTAAACAGAAGGGAAATGAGGGTAAAGGTAGCAAGAATAAGCAGCCACATAGCAAACCAGAGAAATGATTTTTCACAGAAATTATCCAGGACTCTGGTAAACAATCACAACTTCATAGCATATGAGGATCTTAACATAGAGAATATGATGAAGAACCATAAATTAGCAAAAAGCATAGCAGATGCTTCCTGGGGTGAACTTATTAAAAACACAATGTACAAGGCTGAGAGAGCCGGTAAATACTGTGTAAAGGTAAACCCTAAGAATACATCTAAACAGTGCTCTAACTGTGGCAATATAATAGAGGAACAGGCTCTTGATGACAGGGAATATAGCTGCATTAAATGTGGCTTAACAATGGACAGGGATGATAATGCAGCAGTAAATGTACTCAATGCAGGATTCAAGAAGCTCTTCAATACCTTTATTATAATGAAGCCCAGGAAGATCAGGCATAAAAAGAAAAAAATACCCACGGACTGTGGGGAATGTATGCCCGTGGAGGGGAAAACCTATACCAGCAATGGCAAGTTTTTTCTGTAGAAGCGGGAAGCTCCTATCTTCAGATAGGGGAGGATGTCAC
>JAKAAE010000103.1 GCA_021797225.1 Thermoplasmata archaeon
AAAAAATTGACATTATTAATAGATGAGGATATAATAATAAAAGCTAAATCGATCCTGCTCTTGAAAAATGTAACATTAAGCGAGTTTGTAGAAACCAAATTAAGATTATTATTATCCGTAGAAGAACATGATAAATCTTTTATAGATATAGGAATTAAATATAATTACACTTCACCTGATGAGATAGTTGAGAAAAGAAAAAAGCTGAAAATTGTTGATACACAAAAAATACTTGATGAAACAAGAGATGAAATGGATAAACGTTTATCCTGATGCAGGTGACTATGTATAAAGGCACATAAGCAAAGCAATTTCGGAGACTATTAATGCCTTATTTAACGATGCGTACAATAGTAAAATAAAGATCATTACCTCTATCTTAACAATTGGTGAAATTTCAATAGTTTTTGATAAATCATGGAGAAAGCAAATTATAGATGACCCTATTGAGATGTTTAATAGGTTTTATGATGAAGTAAGAAATTTAATAAAATTAAATGCTATTGATTTAATAAATATTAACAGTGATATCATGATTCGTTCTAGTAAAATTTGTATGGACTTGCACAAACCGTTAGCAGCCGTGATACATATAATCTCATCAATGAATATTTCCTCACTTTTTATTACCGCAGATAAGGAACAAAATTCTATAGCGTCTTCTTTAGGTGTAAAAACCAGATTTATTTGAACCTGTTAATACCTGTTTTGATATTTCTACACTTTACGGTCTCTATTTTTCATATTTTTTGCACTTTCTTTAGCTATATATGTATAATAATTAAATTTCAAACCTGTATACTTATGTTATGAACGACCAGTTTAATATGTTCATGCGATCCTCTGACTGGAAATTTACAACCTCTTCACATGCAAGGAGAAAGAGGGGTCAGGCCTCATTCCACATTGTTTCCCTATACGGGCACAGCAGGCAGGGTTAGGGATTATACATATTCGCAACAAACATTGCCCTATCACCGAATAAGCTGCTCAAACTGTACAGGAAAAGATGGGGAATAGAGACAGGATACTGGATGATAAGGAAATTCCTTGCAAGAACTACATCCAGAAGACTCAATGTAAGGCTATTGTATTTCTATCTTGCAATACTACTATATAATATATGGGTTCTCATGAATATTGTATCAAAAATCATAATCATAGCAGATAATCTGAGGATATTCATGGTCTCAATACTTATCAAAATAAAAAATCATTAAGCGGATACCTATTACCTTCCCATTAAAAAGAAAAAACATATCAGCAATGATGAATCATGGGAGATTCGCTAGCTAGTACATAAAGTACATAAGTATAACGTGTTTTTGCTTCTCCTATACACCTTAATTAATTCAGAGTGATTCTTAACATAGGTTATTTCTCATACGGCGTTCATTATGGGCATAATCAAGGGTTGGGAATAATATATATTGTGGTTATGCATTGTATTTCCGTTTAAAAATGATTAGCGGGTAATATAATGAAGGATAGTAAAACTCTGAATGTTAGGCTAGAAGAGACAGGCAGTATTATAGTATTGCATGGAAGTTGCCATGTTGAGGAAAAGGGTATCTCATTCTTTTTATGGTCAGAAACCACAGAAACGAAAATAAAAAATCCTGCTATCCATCCATTTTCAGGCACTTCAAAGGTTGCTGTCAATGCGGTTAAAAAAATATGGGGCAATAAAATTAATTTTAAGAACGAAACTTTATCCGCTGTTTTTCCAACTTCACTTGATCAGCCACTGGTATCAGGTGAACTATCAGGCATAGTTTCAAATGAAAACGAAAACGATACATTTTCGTATATGGAATGGCATATTAACGGAATCTCAGTAAATATAACAGATGTTTTCCTGATGCTGCTACAGTTAAATAATAACATTATAAACGGAATTATAATAGGAGATGATTTAAAGTTCTGGAAACTCGCCGCCAGTAGTGCATTTAACCTATTAACTCAGCAAAAGTTTATACCTTCTGCAACAGAAGAAGGGACTACTATAAAATCCAGATGGCTTCCCATTCTGGAAACATATGAAGACCAGAGTTTAATATATGAATTATCAAAAAACATGCCCGGAGTATGCCTTGCGTTTAATCACATGGAGATTGACAGGGAAACAATGCTAAGGATGTTTATATCAGAGGTTATAGATAGTATTTCCAGAAGATTTGCCTATAATCCCGGGAAGCCAGTAAAAGGTTCGGTAGGTGATGCCGCCAAATGGGTAAACTCATTATCGCTGGATAATCCATTTGTTACATATGGCCGTAGCCTGGCAATGCAAAAACTTGTTTCATGGTCAGAGAAGATCAAGAGCACACTAAATTTTCCATTCAGGACATGCATGGATCTTATACCTCCGGAAAATAATGGGCAATGGTTTCTTAAATTCTTTTTGCAATCCAAAAAGGATCCGAGCCTGATGGTGCCATATGGCAAAATATGGGATAGAAAAGACTCTGAAACTATTTCCCTGATTAATAAATATACTGCATTTCCAGAAGAGTTTTTATTGCGTTCAATAGGAATTGCACAGTCAATATTTTCTCCTATCGGAAAAAATATCACCTCAAAACCGGATGGTGTATATCTCTCGGATGAAGAGGTTTTTGATTTATTAAAGACGTACAGTAGTTCTATGGAGGAAGCTGGATTCGGTATACTGTTTCCAGAATGGTGGGGAAAGAAAGAGAACAAACTGGGTATTAAAATAAAAGTTAAAGCTGGGGATATTAATAATTCTGTAAAATTGGGAATTAATGCACTGCTGGATTACAGCCTGGATATTGTCCTTAACGGTGAACCGGTTTCCAAAAGTGATTTAGAAAAACTCGCCATTATGAAAAGCCACTTAGTGCAGATTGGAAAGAAATGGGTAGAGATAGATAATGATCAGTTAAATAAAATATTGAAACTTTTAGACAAAGGCAATAAAAAAATGTCCCTGCCGGAACTTCTAACAATGGAAAATAGCAATTCAATTCCGGTGGTTGAAATTTCAGGGGAAGGATGGGTTGGAGATATAATAAGTGGCAACGCAAAAACATTGCCTATAGACGAGCCGGAAAATTTCATTGGAAATTTAAGGGCATACCAGAAACACGGTGTTGCATGGCTAAAATTTATGACAGGCGCAGGTTTTGGATGCTGCCTTGCTGACGACATGGGTTTAGGGAAAACTATTGAAATCATTGCATTTTTGCTGGACAGGCTCGAAAATAACGGATCAACATCATTGATACTATGCCCCACATCTGTTATTAGCAACTGGGAGCACGAAATCCATAAATTCGCACCTTCATTGAATGTATACATACACCATGGAAATTCAAGAAAAAAGGATGATAATTTTATAGACAATATTACAGATTATAAAATTGTATTGACATCATATTCGCTGCTCCAGAGGGACATTAAATTTTTGTCACAGGTAAACTGGGATGGAATTATAGCAGACGAAGCCCAGTACATTAAAAATTATTCTACAAAGCAGAGCAGGGCTATAAGGTCATTACAGGGCAATTTTAAAATTGCGTTAACTGGAACGCCAATAGAAAACAGGCTTCAGGATTTAAGGTCAATATTTGAATTTATAAATCCCGGATATCTTAGCGGAGAAAAAAAATTCAGGGAAACTTTTTCTATTCCTATTGAGAGATATGGCGATGAAAATGCAATGAATGCCTTGAATACCCTGGTAAATCCCATGATATTAAGAAGGGTAAAAACAGATAAAAGTATAATACAGGACCTGCCGGATAAGGAAGAGGTAAAGGTGTATATACCATTGACAGGGGAACAGGCATCATTATATGAAGCAGCTGTGAACACAATGCTTGAATCCGTAAATACGAAAAAAGGTATAGAGAGAAAAAGCGTAATACTATCCACAATAACGAAATTAAAGCGGCTTTTAGACCATCCTTCACTGGTTTCAGGTGATCTGGACAGAAGGCTCGACAGATCAGAAAAGCTGGTAAGGCTGAGGGAAATGCTTGAAGAAGCCATTGACAGCAATCAGAAAACACTGGTATTCACACAGTATACCGATGCCGGAAAGATAATAAAGGAAGAAATGCTTAAAAAACTGGGTGAAGAAGCGCTTTATCTCAATGGGAGCACCCCTATGTCTTTAAGGCAGAATATGGTTGAACGTTTTCAGGATCCTGATGGCCCTAAAATTTTTATAATTTCGGTGAAGGCTGGCGGTGCGGGAATTAACCTTACAGCAGCAACAAACGTAATACACTTTGACCGCTGGTGGAATCCATCTGTGGAAGACCAGGCAACAGATCGGGCATACCGGATAGGTCAAATGAAAAATGTCCACGTTTACAAGTTTATTTCCACAGGCACGATAGAAGAAAAAATTGATGATATAATAGAGGGGAAAAGCATGTTGAGGGAGAAAATTATCGGTGCATCTGATGAATCCTGGATTACAGGATTATCCAGCACAGATCTTAAAAATGTGTTTTCATTGCGCAGGGAAGTTATTGCTTCGGAGGATGATGAATAATGGCAAGAAGAAAATATTATGATGATTATTATAGGACTGCGATAAAAACAACCGGTGGCATGAAGGTAAAATCAAAAAAAGGAGATATAGGAACTAAATGGTGGTCAAAAAGGTTTATAGCCATTTTAAATTCTTATGGCTGGGAAACCCGGCTTCAGAGAGGAAAAAGATATGCAAGGGTAGGTCAGGTTTTAAGCGTTAATATAGATTCGAATGTAGTTAGTGCTGATGTCCAGGGTTCAAGGAAAAAGCCATATAGAATAAGTATTGAATTTCCGCGACTTGGTGATAGTGCATGGGAAAAAATAGTAAAGCAGATAATATCCACAAAGGGGTTGGTTGCTGGAATGCTTGCCGGTGAAGTACCATCAGAGCTGGAAAATGCATTTAAACAGGGTGGTGCATCATTGTTCCCTCAAAGTGGAGATGAAATTAACATGAACTGCACTTGCCCGGATTATGCTATTCCCTGTAAACACATAGCTGCTGTATTTTATATTCTGGCAGACCGGCTTGATGATGATCCATTTTTATTATTCGAATTAAATGGAAAAAGAAAAGAAGAGCTCATTTCCGCTATTTCAAAGAATAATGACGGGAATATACCGGAAAATAAGGAAAATAATAAGGATACATCAGTTGCTGTGGAAGAGTTAAATAATTTCTGGAAACCACCTGATTTACATATACCGGTAGAAAATGTTAGAAAGAATACATTATCGCCGTTGAAGAAATACCCATTGCCTATGGAGTTCAATGACCCGGAAATCCAGTATATGCTTGAATTATATTATAATAGGATTAATGAAAACCTCAAAAAAATTAAAGAGGATTTGGTATAATTTTATTATAACTATTATATAATTTTTTATCTGTTCAGTTATACTGAACAATAGTATTCATTGAAAATGAATACCCAGCAATATATAGAGAAAGCTGGACATTTCAATAGAGGTACTTCCTACCTTTAATTTATTCACATAATTGTGTATCATCTTAACAGAAATAAATATTAAAAGAATCTAAAATTTCCATTAAATTAATAAAAAAATTATTTTTAAAGCCTTAAAATATAAAATTTATATGTTTAATCCTGTTTTATTGCGGCCTTAACCTTTGAAAACAGTTCAGGTGTTATCTCAGTGATGTTGTGTGCATTCTTTGCATGTACCTGTATTACAGGTATTAATTCATCCACTGAATCTGCCTTTACGTCAAATCCGCAATCCATTCCTATATCCTTACATTTAAATTCGTAAGCCATTTC
>JAKAAE010000104.1 GCA_021797225.1 Thermoplasmata archaeon
TTCCGATCTATTTATTATACCTGTAGAAATACGTTAATCTATAGAATACCAGGAGATATATCAAAAAAGTGAGTTTTTATGAAGTTAACCTGAACTAAGCAATAATAAAAATATATGGTAACACTATTTATATCCTATGAAATTTTTGGATCTAATTCAGAAAAATAACTTATATTATGTAACACAAAAATCTTGAGTGTGTTTGCAACACTTAGAGGCAATAATTCAATAAGTGGGTAAATTCCCGAGCAAGCTATAAATAAAGATAGTAGAAATATTCATACAATTGCCTTTTTGATCGTAAATAAAATATTAGAAATGCCAGAATGACAATTAATGATTAATGATACTTATGAAATATTAGGTCTTTTTATAAATACAATTTAAATTAATAATAATTTCATGCCCACTTATTAGATAAATATAGCTATATAATTAATGTCCGAAGTATATATTTCTGTAATAATTACGGCATACAATAGAAATAAATTTCTTTTAGATGCTATAAACTCTGTATTAAATCAAACATTAGATCGGGATAAATATGAAATCATTCTGATAAAAAACTTTGAAGACAAAAATATAGATCAGGTTGTACTTAAAAACCATATCAATACTATAAATATGAAAGGGTCTATTGGTGAGTATTTATATGCAGGTTTAAATGCTGCAAAAGGAAATATAGTGTCATTTCTGGACGATGATGACATGTTTTTTGAAAACAAGTTAGAAATTGTGTATAATATATTCCAGAAGAAAGAAAACCTAAAATATTTCCATAATCAGCCTAAATTTATTGATGAGAATAATAATCCAATAGAAGGTTCCGGAGAAGCGCCATCATTTAATATGTCGTGCATATCAATTAGAAAGAATGTTATTAACATTGATAATCTCAATCAAGTTTTTATATTGCCGGATTCATTTATGCTATACTCAGCTCTCGATGCAGGAGGACAAATTATATCAGGACATGAAATTTTATCATATTATAGACTTCATAATAGTATATCTAATTCTAATGGAGATATGCATTCACGAATAGCCTTTAAAAATGAATTGTTTCAAAATTTTATCAGTCAGCTTGAAATTTTTTATATATATTTTAAAAGCCGAAGTGCTAAGAAATATATATTAAATTATATGATAACTTTAAAACTCACTGTCAATGTTTTCAATAAATCTGGTTATTCTCATAAACATTATAAAATTAAATATAGTGAACTAATAAGCTATCTATTTATTTTCAATTACTGGGGAAAGGCGAAACGGTATCCTCTCAAGTTTTTTAAATTGTTAGAGATATGTTTACCACATAATATTCTTGTGAGCCGCCTGATGTTAAAACATTGAGCCTTCCTAATTCCTGGAGCATTCCTTTGTAGTAGGAATGAATCTATTCAGTGCCATAAAGGTTGAGGCCTTATGCCCAAGTGCCTGGATTATTCCCCCTATGCCTGTTGATTCTATTCTCTTTCCCCACAATCTCTGCCATGCAGATATATTATCTTCCTGTGTTATTACAGTATCAAAGTTTGATGCTAGATAGTGCACTATCTTGTTTACTGTGTCCTGCCTCTTGTTAACAGTTTTCTTCTGCTCTATATTCAGTTTTTTATTCTGCTTATAATAATTGTTCGAGCCTTCTACCTTCCCTGACAGCTGCCTCTGCATCCTCTTTTCCTTTTTGGATTTGGGGATATTATAGTTCAGTATCAGTCCATTGGAGCATGTTAACTGGTTCTTAATTCCGAGGTCAAAGGATACTATTTTCTGTTCTTCCATTGGTATTTTTGTTTTCTCCTTATTCTTATATGCAGTTATATTTATGTAATAATCATTATTTTCATGGATTAACACTGCGCTTGCAGGTTCTAAGGATGCATTGAGGCTTTCATGCCCATAAACCTTGATGTATTGCACCTCAATCTATTGGAAGAATCATCATCGTAGAAGATTAATGACCTGAATTAAGAAATGAACACCGATTATTTATATAAAGACCGAGCAAATTTAATGTAAACTGATTGAATGGAAGACTTTTTAGTACTGATTTTTCTTATTAATTAAATATCAAAAAATATATTTTGATTGTATATGACACTATATATCTATGGAACAGTCTATAACAACATTAACCGATTATTATTGAGTTTGGAATCGTTTCATGGGATCGAATATGAGAAAATGTTTATAGTGGATAATTTCTCCAATGATGGAACTTACGAGTTCTTAAAAATTAATGCAGATAAGTACCGATTAGAATTAAACCAGATAAAATGCAATCGGGGTCGTGGACGACAGTTGGCAATGGAGATGGCAATGAAAGTGGCTAGAGATTCTGATTACCTGATGACAGTAGATTTTGACACTATATATGAGGAAAACCTCACGACGTTTGTTAACAGCATTATTGAGCGTGAATACCGAAATTGCATATTTAACAATTATCTCTCTTTAAAAAAATACAATTCGGAAATACCTTGGAAAAATCTTAATAACGGTGAGGATCTGGAACGGTATGCCAATTTCGCTTCACGTGGATTTTACCTATTAATAAAGGATGTAAAATATCAAAATGAACCATTCGAGGGGTCCAGGGATAGAAGATATGCGCATGGCATCAAATATTATATCAGGGCATTTACGTATAAAGTGGATTTACAGCGTTCATGGTGTTTTAAATCCTTTTCTCAATTTTACAGGCAGATAAATAATATGAAATATAGAATGCTGCTGATCTATTTGTTTTCAAAATTTAAAACCAAATACTGTTATGATAAAAATCTAAACAATTCCGTATATACGAACAATAAAATTTTAGAAATTGATACGGTAGAAGACATAGAATCAATTTTATCAAAAAATATATAGATATATTAAGGCTGAAAATAAATATTATTAATGATAGTTTAGTCCATGCAGCAGCTCATTTTTGAAACATCTCTGATGAATGCCTGGCCTGCTATCTTTATGGATTCCGCTACCGTTGGAAAGACATGAACGGTATCTATCAAATCCTCATAGGTGAGACCATGCTTTACCAACTGAACGGCCTCAGTGATAAACTCTGCTGCATTGGGTGCTATTACCTGAACGCCCAGTATCTTTCCGTCCTTCCCGGCAAGTATCTTCGCAACCCCGTTGTAGGAATGCAGTATATTCGCTTTAACCACATTCTTTATGCTTATCACTCTGACAGTAAAATCCTTTTTGGCTGTAATCAGTTCCTTCTCGGTCTGGCCCACTGATGCAACATTTGGCTCGGTAAATACAACCCATGGAACTTCATTTAGGTTGATAGTTTTCTCACCACCCAGTATATTTTCTACAGCAATTACTCCTTCCTTGCCTGCGAGGGTCTCAAGCTGTAGTGATTGTCTAACACAGTCTCCTGCCGCATAAACTCTCCTGTTTGTCGTCCTGAGATGTTTATCCGTAACGATTCCGTTTTCCGTTGATATGCAGGCAGCGTGAAGATTCAACTTTGCAATATTCGGCATTCTCCCTGTTGATATTAAGATCGCATCGAAGCCGGTAAATGTGCCTGTCCATGTGTATATGTCTTTCTTTCCGTCAACGGTCTTGATTTCATGATAATTTACACCCAGGTGGAAGGCAACTCCATTCTCCCTCATGGCCTTCATCAATTCACCGGTAATGTCATCATCAAAACCTTTTAAGACCCTGTTGTGCCGGTTGAAAACATGTACCTCTGAACCGAAGTTTGAGAGGGCATATGCAAACTCCATGGCAACTTCCCCGGATCCGAATATTGCTATTTTTTTAGGGAGTTCCCTTGCATTCCATATTGTATCGCTTGTATAGTAATCGTCAAGCCCGGATATATCAGGGACGAAGGTTTTAGATCCAGTGGCTATCAAAAAGTTTGTTGCCTTTATCTTCATCCCATTGACCTCAACAGTATCCTCTCCAACAAAGCTGGCCTCACCCTCTATCAATTCTACATTCTTGAAATTCTCAATTACTTCGGTGTATTTGCCTTTCCTCTCCTGTTCAACAAATTTATTCAATGATTCCATGAATTTACCGAAATCAAGTGACGCACCACCTGATATACCATCATATTTTTTATGATTCGCTTCATAATAGGTTTTTGAGGCCTCTATCATCAATTTAGAGGGGACACAGCCCACATTTACACATGTTCCTCCCAATGGGCCGGTTCCAATCAGGGCTATACGCATCTGTCCGGATGTCAATTCACTTGCTTTTATGGCGGCTGCAAATCCCGCAGCCCCCCAGCCTATTATTGCCAGATCATAATCAGTCATCCTTAACACTCCTGACCTGGGCTTTGTAATGCCCCTTGAAAACATCCAGTTTTGGTATTTCCTCGGGGTCAAAGCCATTATCTGCTTTTACAATAGCCATGCCATCCTTCAGTGACACTGAGACATCCTCAACACCATGGGCACTGTTCAATCCCTCAGTTACATGCCTTACACAGTCATCACATGTCATTCCAAACACCCTCAATTCTATTGTTTTTGTCATAGTTATAACATAGCATGATAATATTAAAGATAACAGGTAAATAAAAGTTTACTTTTCCAGGTGGATAATCTGGAAAAATATGAAATTTTATATTTTATTTATTTAAATATTGTTATTCTTTGATATGTGCATGAATCAAGACATGGTAACCGTTACGTTATTCAAACAACTTTCCTATCTTTATATGATAATAATCTGTATAATAGTTTAACTTTACTTCTTTAGCAATACTTCCTATATATTTCATACCAGCATCATTAATTTTTATGTTAAAAGCGACTAAATTCATCTAACCACCTCATTTCAAAATATAAGGTCATTATCTTCTCATGAGTTTCGCAGATAATTCCATAAGTGATATGGAGTGCAGCCATACCCTTCCCGGTCCTTTCATATCGGCAAAGAAAAATCCCTCTCCCTCCATGCCACCTAGCACCATAGTTTTTATACCCCCTATTCGTGTAACGTTATAGGAAACGGAGTTTTCAAATGCAAGTACATGACTCAATTCCGCCTGTATACCTTCACCTTCTTTTAATTCATATTCTATTACCTGGCCATGTCCATGTAGCATAACCGAACCGGTTCCTGTAAACTGCTCAAGGAATATACCCTCGCCCCCGAAAACACCCTGCCACAATCCTGCAAACTTTGATGAATACTGTACAGTCGAATCCATGCACAGAAAAGCATTGAATTCAGCAAATATTGAACTGTTATTGAGTTTTACCTCAAAGACTTTTCCCGGAAGAAAGCCGGCAGAACCGAAATTACCAGGTCCATCCAGTTTTAACAGGAATACAGCCGAACCTGCAAGCATATGAGATAATGCACCCCTGAATCCTCCAGCATGTGTATCGAGTTTCACATCTGGCGTTTTATAAATTAAATGTCCAGGTTCTACAAGTACTGACTCATTTGGCTCCAGTGTTGTGTGCAGATATTGAACATCTCCTCCTCTAATTTCATATTTTACCATTAAATGTTAAATGGGACATAGGTTTAAATTTTTCTCATAGATATTATAAATATTTTTTATGTTTTATTTAGAATTAGGAAACACGGAATGGATAAAAGAGGCTATGTAAGCCGTTTCTGAAGCCATATCCTTCAGTGTTGAACCAAAATGACCGCCGTTTCCCATCATAAGAAATGCACTGGTTCCTGTTGCTTTCAATTTATTATAAAATTCCAGTGCATGATATAGTGTATAATTTATATAACTATTTCTACAATTAATATATTAGAAAAATTTACACCTATGTCC
>JAKAAE010000105.1 GCA_021797225.1 Thermoplasmata archaeon
ATGGCAGTTAAAAACACATCATCAATAATACCATACTGCCATCCTATACCTGTTATGTCCATAGATTTCAATTTTGATATAAAAGAAACGAAAATAATTGTAACATGTAGGGTTAAAGCCATATACAGGACGGGAGTTGAAATGGAGGCTATCAACGGTGTTCAGACCGCTCTCTTAACCATATGGGACATGGTAAAATATTTAGAAAAGGACGAAACGGGCAATTATCCACACACATCTATCGGTAGTATCAGTGTAATATATAAGAAGAAAGGTGATTCATATACATCATGAGGAACATAAATATAATTTGAATTACCGTATAATAACTGTATCTACCACCAGAACTTTGGCAAATGATGAATCCGGCACAATAATGGAACAACTTATTGGTGGCAAGTCTAGACGTGGACTTGTTAAGGATGATGAGGTCATGATCCTTTCAGAACTTTTCAAAAACTATGAAAATACTGATGTTTATATATTCATAGGTGGAACTGGAATATCAAAGCTTGATCAGACATCTGTATCCATAAGAAAAATAGCAGATAAAGAGGTTCCCGGATTCGGACAATTATTCAGAGAGAAATCCGGAGGCGTATTTCCTTATATATCAGATGCATCATTATTCATTTACAAGAAAAAGATTATATTCACTTTACCAGGTTCAGAGGATGCCCAGAAGATTGGATTCGAGATAATTAAGGGACTGGTAAACCATCTGTACCATGAAATCAATAAGGAATAATATTATTAGGTTCCTGGCATTTATGTTTCATGAAGTTCATTGACATTCATGAGGACATAGCTTATTCTTCAATGTACAGGGATGTTATTCATGGAAACCTTCAATCTTCTGTTGACATGTTAAAAAACTATCCTGGAAGCATTGTATTTTCGGTAGTTTTTCCATTTGTTTTCATGGAATCCGGTATAGAGCATGAAAGGTCTATTCCTGACATAACTCTTGCATATGAGCAATTCCGTTATTATAATAAAGTTGCAGCTCAATATGGAATAAATATAATGAAATCACCAAAATCAAAAAATGGATTAAATTTCCTCATATCCATGGAAGGAACTGATGTACTAAGTATTCCGGAAGATATTCTGATTTTCAAGGAACTGGGTTTAAGAAATTTAGGTCTTGTATGGAATTTTGATACAAAGTATGCTTCATCATGCTATTCAAAATGGGATTACGGTTTAACCGGTTACGGTGAAGAACTTATAGAACTTTGTAATAAAAATGGCATTATAATTGATCTTGCACACGCGGGTAAGAAGACCATTCTTGATGCCTGTAGAGTTTCCATAAAACCTGTTCTTGACTCACACACAAATTTCAGTGCATTAAAAGAAAATAAAAGAAACATAGATGATAAATCCATAAGTGCAATAGTGGAAACTGATGGGGTCATCGGCATAACTGGGATAAAAGATACATTGAAAACTCCTGACCTTGATGGAATTATTGCAAGCATGAACTATTTAGGCGATAATTATGGATGGCACCATGTTGCTCTTGGCACTGACTTCCTGGGTATATCATCGGCACCGGATAATTTCCCGGATATAAATGCAGTACAGAAATTAAAAGATTTACTGGGGGACCATGCAGATGATGTGCTTTATAACAATGCAAAAAGAATAATGGAAAATAATTTATGATTTTTCCACGTCGTACCACCCTCCCCTGCTATTCATCTTAATCTTGCTGTTTCCCTTGTACCCGGCATATACCATTTCCTTGAGAATAGGTGGTGGCAACATTCTTTCATCCCCTGTTTCAGAATATAGATAGTCACCAATTTCCTTCATTGTATCCAGACCTATTGTATCCATTAGCTCAAAAGGCCCCATGGGAAATCCGAATCCGAGCTTCGCCATCTTATCTATATCCTCCATGCTTGCTATTCCCTTTTCGTACATCCTCAGTGATTCGACAAGCCAGGAATGCACAAAATTAGTGGTGAAGAATCCTGGATAATCCTTTACGACTACAGGCTCCTTTCCCATTGTTTTTGCCATATCCAATACTGTATTCAATGCTTCCTGGGAGGTAAAAGGAGTCTTAACAACTTCTATGAGCTTCATTACAGGTGCCGGATTGAACCAGTGCATGCCCAGTAATCTGCTTTTATTTTTAATATTCATGCCTATTTCAGAGATCATAATTCCTGAGGTGTTTGATGCTATTACTGCATTTTCTGGAATGTTTTTTTCAATGCTCTCCATTACCTTTAACTTCAGGGTCATGATTTCCGGGACTGCTTCTATAACGAACTCCCTGTCAGCAAGTTTTCCGTAATCGGTAGAAGTTGAAAGATTTTTCATGTACTCTTTCTTCTGTTCATCCGTTATTGTACCCTTCTGAACTAGCCTTGCTAAACCAAATTTACCATCAGATATGCTGTTCCTTGCATTCTCCAGAATTGTATCACTGATATCTATAAGCAGTGTATCAAATCCATTCCTGATGAATACCTGCGATATGCCCTGCCCCATTATTCCTGATCCTATTACTGCTACTTTCTTTGCCATATAGGACTATTCAATGAAATAATAAAAACTTTGATAAAAGAGAAAAATATGCCGATAGATTATTTCTTTATCAATTATATATTTCATAAAATTATCCTTTATAAGTAATAAATGTCAGTACACTATGGTCGCCATTTCATTAATATTTGCATCTTCCATCAAACTTTCCACATGTGTCAATAGCTGGTAGTGAAATATAGCTGTTTATTATAAAAACCGTATATCTCATCCACATCTGTTGCATGAATTGATATGACAGTAATGCTACAAATGACATTAACCTGTATCTTTACCTTGAACTCGAGAAAAATATACTTCAATTGCCGGGCTGAAACTATCCGTATGCATTGAATATCCTTAATTTATTATACAAAAAAATTATAAAGATAAGATGACAGATCCCTGGCAAACATGCAAATTACTTTTTAATGAAAATGAGGGGCATTTCATTGAGCGTGCTAAAGAAAGGAGTTATACTGGACCAGAATATAGAGATTTCTTGGTTAATGGCAAAAAAGAAGCATGTTCAAAGAAGCTCCGTTCAGGTCAAGATTATAAAGTATATTTTGGGAAATGGGTTATAAAATGTAAAGTGAGAAGTTGCAATATTATTCTCGGTACAATTTTTAAATCCGATTAACGATTGGTCTAGCTAGTTGCATAATTAATATCCCTTCCTCAATTTATTATATTCATTGTAGAAATACACCTTCAGCATCATTTCCTGTTCAATATTCTCAGGCTTGACAGCCCTTATTACCTTACCGAACAGCCTCTTAATTCCTGAGAAATATATTTCCACATTCCATCTCAATCCATAACTGTTCTTCATCTTCCATAATTCTTCATTGAATCTATGTACGAATCTTGTTATCTTAGCCCTGTAAAGGGAACTCCTTTATAGGGTTGATGCATTCTTTCTTACAGGTATTAATGCCTTATCCTCTAATTCATTGTAAATAGCCTTTGAATTATAGTCCTTATCACCGAATAATCTGCTTATCCTGTTCTTCACCCTCTTTACAATACTGATGCCTTCCTTTGCATCATTCACATGTTCATCTGTGATTGAATAATCCATAATTTCAAAATTCTTTATGTTTATGACAGCATGGAGTTTCACCTATCCTTTTCTCTTCCTATGCCACTTACTGCCTAAATAATCTCCCCTCAAGATTATCTTGAACTCTGATGAGTCTATTGCTGCTAACACACCGCTACTGTCATTCATTATCCCGGGAGTTATTTTCCTGATCCTCCTGTATATTGATGTAAATGATATTTCTGGAAATCCGAATTCCCTTGAAAGTTTATGGAGTTCTGACTGCAACTGCTTGAATGGAATGCCTCTGATCTCCCTTAACTCCGCCAGATATAATATAACTATTCCCGGTATCTTATATGGCCTTCCCCTTTTTCCATAATTGTTCTCCTCTAACAGTTCCCTCCATCTATTGAATGCACTGTTGTCGAGGAAATCATCCATTGCAAGTATATAGCTTTCTGAATAACCTCTTCTATAATTGTAGTATCGAGAACTTCTTATATACCTATTTGATCCAAAATTGACTGGTTTTGGTGTAATAAAAAGCCAATCAATCCCTGTATTTAACTATACAGGGGATTTACATTGAATTGGAATTTATGCCAAAATGAATTATGTAACTGACTATCTGATGTCATAAAATTAAAATACTAAATTTACATATTAATTATATATGGTTAAGAATATGGGAAATATAGAAAAATGCCCGTACTGTTCTTCAACGATGAAAAAAACAAAAGCTCCTTTCAAATATCATGGTTCTTACATTGGTAAATTTGATGCATATGTATGTAATGAATGTAACAGAACTTATTTCACAGAAAAAGCGTATAAAGAAATAATGAAACTACCGCTTAACCCAGATGAACAGAATGATTTTTCCGACTTTGTAGATATGCAACCAGAAATTGTTATCAGTTCTCCTATTATAATTAACAAAAAAGAGAGTGAACCAACATCGTTTAATAATTTATTAAGGATTGGAATTATAACAATAAGAACAGATGAACAGAACAGACAGAAACTGAATGGAGAAATAAAAAATGAGTATAGCAGTGCCTACGCATGAAAATAGTATAGACCTTGAATTCAGTGTAGAAAAATGTAATTTTAATATATATGAAATAAACAGTACATTGAATGATATATGTGGTATTTTACGGGTCATAGCAGTTCCATATCGAATAGTTAAATTAAAGAAAGATATAAATAACAAGCCTGGTTTCATAATGCAATCTTATAATGTTTTAAATTTTATTAATAAAGGTAAATATGGAAAACCCGATAATAATTTCATAGATGCCAATAATATAAACGAAAATGAAAAAATAGAATTAAACCAGGATGAAGACTATACCATTTTATCTGAACCGATGAATATATACTTTATAATAGATTCCGATAAGCATTATAAAATACGTACAAAATCAACATTAACAAAGGTAGAAATGATAAGTAATAAATTCGATTATTATGGGAATCCAATATTTATGGCCACTGTAAATACTGGGATAAGTTATTCGTATGCGGCACCAAAAACATAAAACAAGTGGTTGTAGGACACTATTCTACAATCTACCCATATTGAACAAATTATGCCATGTGCCTGTGCAGAACAGTGCACTGTATATTCTGTCATTTCTCCTCTGTGCAACATTCCATCCAAGCATCTTCTTATCTGCAGCAAATCCGGATTCTGAATTGCTTCTCTGGTGGTATTCTTCCATGTAATGCATGGTATTCTCAACAAACTCCCTCATAGTATCCTTCCATTTCCTGGAACCATTAAGTGTTGAATTCTTCTTTGGAATTACGAATACTTTCGTATTGCCCAGGTTATCCATATATGATGGGAATGAATAGTACCTGTCCAGACGGATTGTCTCCATTTCCATATTGATTGATGCAAGCATTTTAATCGCCCTGTCATATGCCTGCCTCTAAGATTTCATTGATGTACCAATGCCTATGTACAGTCTGGTTTCAAGGTCCATTATATTGAATGAATATGCAAACAGCCTCTTCTTATTTTTCTTAGTTTTACCTTTATTCTTTCTGTTCCCTGGACCCTCCTTTGCCAAATCCTTCAATCTCTGTGCGTATGATTCATAGTTCTTCTTAACTGTAAGGCCATAGCCTGTGCCGTCACCTGCTGCATTTGAATTGTTTACACCCTTTTTCTTCAATATCAA
>JAKAAE010000106.1 GCA_021797225.1 Thermoplasmata archaeon
AGATAACTCAGCAAGTGTTCTATTATATCCGTCAGGAATGAATAGTGGATCATAACCGAATTTATTCTCCCCATTCTCTTTATTCGCTATTTTTCCAGTGAGTATTCCTGTAAATTGGTAGATCTCATCATGTATCATTAAAGAAATTACAGTTTTGAAGTATGCTATAGACCCTGCTGACAATGCAATTATTCTGGAATTGCCCAGAGTATCCTGCACATATGACGCGTACGGACCCGGAAATCCATTCAATTCCTCAATATATAAGCCAGTATCGTCTATAAAGAATGGTTGCTCCATAGTATTAGATAATTTTAAACAACTGTCCCTACATATAATTTCATTATCTTCTGCCTGTATTTCTTCATATTTTTGTTTCTCCCATGAAACAGACAAACCATTTTTTTCAAAAGCACTGGCAACTTCAATGTATTTATGTTCGTTACTTGTTATGAATTTTAGCACCATTGTATATCATTTCTTTATTAAAATTAGTTTATATTGTCTACACGTATCTTCTTCTCAATCTGATTTCATTTAGTGTATTCATTATTTCAGTGTAATTATTTGAGGCAATGCTGTAAGATTCCATGAAGTTATTTTCCAGTAAGGTGCTATAGCCTGAAAACAGGCTTTTAAATGATTCAGTAAGAAGAAATAGATCATCTGCCATGTCTTCAATGTTGCAGTTAACAGAACCCATACTCGGGTCAAGGAGATAGATTAAATTTCCGGATATCATTATATTATTCGGGTTCAAATCCCCATGTGATAGAAATGCGTTGTGCAAAGTTGCTATTATAATTCCGAGATTATGTATTATATTCAGATTGTTGCCGTTTTCTCTTATAAATTTATTAAGCGTTATACCATCAATTTTTTCCATTGTAAGCGAGAAATCATATTTATCAAAATCATAAATTATCGGCACATTTATTCCATTCTCTTTCATTTTATATAATAAATTGAATTCTGATCTGATTCTTTCGTTTCTTATCCTCATATCCAATTTTCTGTTTCTATAATTTTTTTCTGTGCGTGTTTTTTGTATGGATTTTCTGCCATAAAATTTAGTTTCAACAATGGAAGCCTCTGCTCCCCGATTATCATTAATTTCGATTTTACCTGATTTAATCCATGGAACAGTTACCTCATCTATTCTGAATTTCTGGTTTACTTTTGTATCCATTATATCCTGCCTCTGACCTGAAAGATACATCAACATGCCCGCCTGTGCAATCATGGCACCATTATCCATGCAGTATTTTTTATCAGTTAAATATGCCTTATAACCTGAGGATAATGCCATTTCATAGACCATTTCTCTCAGCCGATCATTCCTTGCGACACCTCCTGCCAGTAGTATTTCCTTCTTGTCAGTATAATAAAGTGCCCGCTCCAGAACCTCAACAAGCATTGCAAATGTTGTCTCCTGTACACTATAGCAAATATTTTCAGGTGATTCCCTGCCGATGAGATTTCTTGCAGCAGTGTATATTCCCGAAAATGATGTGTCCATTCCTTTAACAGAATAGGGAAGATTCAAAAGTTTATTACCCTTGGATGCCAGCTTTTCGATCACAGGACCACCTGGAAATGGGATATTTATATCTCTAGCCAATTTGTCCAACATATTGCCTAGTCCAATATCCATGGTTTCTCCAAGCACTTTATATGAACATTCTTCATGGGCAATAATTTGAGTATTTCCACCAGAAATATAAAGCATAATAGGGTCTTTTGCTCCTGAAAGTTTTCTACCTATCTCCACATGACCCAGTGGGTGGTTGACACCCATTACCGGAATATTATATTTTATGGAAAAAGCACGGGCCGCGGTAGCTACTACACGGAGACATGGCCCAAGTCCAGGACCCATGGAAAATGCCACAAGGTCTATCTGATCCGGGGTTATATTAGAGAGCTCAAAAGCTTCCTTCATAACAGGTATAATATTATCGGCATGGTGTATTGCCGCTTCTCTTGGATGTATACCTCCTTTCTCAGGTATATATGTAGAAGAATGATTGGACAATATGGAATTTTCATCAACAATTCCTGCACTCACAGTGTGGGCAGTTCCTTCCAGTCCCAGAACTTTCATAGAACTCTATTACAGTATATTATTTTATTCTTAATGTTAAAAATGGTTAATTATATTAATAATTTAAAATTTTAAAAAGTATTATTGAGTTTAATCCTTGTATTTGATAGCGGATGATGCTCTGAATACAAATTTATCCTTGGCAGGAACCTTGATTTCTTCTCTAGTTTTTGGATTCCTTGCAACCCTTTCTTTCTGTTCCTTTCTCTCGAAAATGCCGAAATCGGCCAGATTGACCTTCTTCCCTTCATTAACAGAGTCAACAGTCTCCTTCAGAAATGCTGTTATTATTTCAGCTGTTTTCTTCTGGGTTGTATTAGTAGTGCTGGCAACTTTCTTGGACAATTCACTTATACCTACCATTATTTCACCAATAGTTAATACAATTCGTTGTATAAAAACTTTTCTACTATAAACCTATCAGAATCCCGTTTTTACAGGATAAGAGTTATTTTTGTTACAAAAATATTCTTTTTTAATATATCTCATAATTTATATAATGAAAAATTCTATTCTTTTGTATAATGATAAAAAAATTTTGACCATAGCCATAATACACTACCTAAAAATTATATATAGAGTAAATATAAACTCACATGAGATTAATAGAAAACTGGTTTTCAGAAAGGTACTCAGAGAACTTGCAACTTTCATTCAGAATAAAGGATCAGCTACTTTCCATAAAAACCGATTATCAGAGAATAGATCTTTTTGATACGTATGATTTCGGTAAATTATTATCAATAGATGGTACGGTACAACTCACAGAGAAAGATGAATACATTTATCATGAAATGATAACCATGGTTCCTTACTATTTCAACTCAAGACCTGATAAGGTGCTTATTATTGGCGGAGGAGATGGTGGGGCTGCAAGGCGTCTTGTTGACCTGGGAATTAAGGGAATAGTAGACGTGGAGATAGATGGCAATGTGGTTGAAGTTGCAAAAAAATATTTCCCTGATATTTCATCGTCTTTCAAGGAGAAAAATGTAAAATTGATAATAGGTGATGGAATAAAATATATAAAAGATAGTAAGGATAAATTCGACAGAATAATAATTGATTCTACCGATCCGGTTGGACCAGCAGAGGGATTATTCTCTGAAGATTTCTATAAGGATATTGAATCACATTTAACAGATAACGGAATAGTAGTTACACAATCCGGGTCCCCATATTACCAGCCGGCTGCACTATCCATGGCATATCGTGGAATGTCAACGGTATTCAAAAATGTGAAAACGTATACTGCATTTATACCCACATATCCAAGTGGGTTATGGTCTTTTACCATGGCATCCCCTACAGAGCTGAAAACTAGGGATGAAAACACTATGATAGGTAAATACTTCAATAAAGACATACTAACAGGATCCTTTTACCTCCCCCAATTTGCAAAAAATCTATTAAAATAATTATTTTTTAATACCCCATTTATGCTTTGCTTCGTTAAGGAGATCGGCATAACGTGTTCCAAATCTTTTAGATATCCGTTCAAGATCAGGTAAATTGGAAATAAAAGTTTTTTTGCTGGCGCTCTGAATTAGGGTTTTGAACTTTGACATATCCCTAATCATTGAATAGGTTAAATATACAAAATACAAAAATATTATAATGGAACCTATTAACACCCAGTACTGCCATGCACCGATTGATTTCAATGAAAAGAAATGAATCAGTACTAGATTGCCGAATAATAAATCGTTTATAGATACGGTAAAGAAGAATAATGAGATTATGCTTATTGTAATACTGATTATGTATAATTTATCTTTAAACATCTGTATCTTGTAAACAAATAAACTATTTAGACATTAGCTTCTTTCTTTCCTTTGATGTATACCCTGTCAATTTTTCTAGCAATTCGTTATAGAATTTAATAGTTTCTCCAGGATTGCTATATTCCGTGTCGGTTTCAGTTTCAGCACACAATTTTTTACCATCTACCCAAAGTTCCAATTTTTTAAGACCTGGATAAGATGATAAAATATGGCCATTGTCTTCCTTGTATTTCATATTATAAGACTTTAAAATATCCTCTATTGTTGAAATACTTATGTTAACAGTTTTCTTAACAGGGTAAGTTCTCATTTTATTCACCTATATTTTTTTCGCAAGTTTCTTCTGGTATTTTTTTGAGAGTGCTCTCCAGTACATAAGTTCCATATACTGTGCATCATGCTCCAACAGGGGCGACATTGATATTATGTTCATATCTCTATCGCTGGAAGATATTACCTCGGCAAGTGTTTCAAATTTTAAATCACCATGCTTTATTGCTGTTATTTTTAATTCGTTGCCATTTTCATATTCAACCCCCCCAAATTCGGTATACAAATCAGATTTCGCATATTTTGCAAACGAATTCATTACGTCTTCAAAGTTCTTCGCATCTATCAGTGAACCATTATTAATTGAATGTATATGCGGAAAGTTCAATATGGGTTCTATATCGGAAATTCTTTCTGCAAGGTAAAAAAGTTCCTTCTGGGTTCCAAACAGGTCTTTTTTACCTGATGCTTCTACACCTATATATGGGTATCCCTTTTCATGGGAAAATTCTTTGGCAATTTCTGCATATATATCAAATGCCTTTTTCAGGCCTTCTGACTTTTTCTTTGTGTAAAATCCTGTATGGGTAATTATTCTTTTGGCGCCCATGGCTCTACCAATAAGGAGTGACCACCTCAAGTGGTTTATGGATTTCTCTGCCATTTCTCCACCGTTTAACATGTCCATATAATAAGGAGCGTGCATGGAAATGTCCACATCAAGTTCTCTGGCAATTTCCGCACCATCCTTTAAATCGTCATAGTTACGAGCCATATTCCAGAAAATTTCCTGTATTATATCATCCTCTTCTATTTCATTTTCAGTTCCTATGCCCCTGTAATTGCCGTTTTCATCTGGCCGTAAAACATCAACTATAATGGAATCCCCTACGTCTTTAGGGTACATACCAACATATTCAATTGCAGGGTCTTCACTTACATTAACCCGTAACAGTTGGACTTCCAGGGAATTCAAACCTAAATTTCCTATATCTTCAATTGAATCTATATACGTTCTGCCTTTACTGGTAAGTGGTATTCCTGCAACGCCGAACTTAATCATTCTATAAATGATATATCTAGCTTATTTTAACCTTTTGCAAGTTTCGTTGCCTAATCTAAAAATTCTATGGTTAACTTGATGAAAGCATTTCAGGCGTATAGATACATTATACCAATGTTTTACACCAAAATTGACCACGACTACTCTATTTTTAATTTATTTTTTAACCAAAATGAGGCAAGAATAACATAACAGGCAACGAATAGATTATATACATTTTAAACATAACAATTTAATGGTAACTAATAATTATCATGATGACTTAATTAACGTAAATAACGGTGATAATAATGAATGTCGATCCAAACATAACAAAATATGTTATCAAAGCAAAGATAGTAACTGATGGTGTTGTTGAGAAGCCCGATGTTGTTGGTGCAATATTCGGGCAGACTGAAGGATTATTAGGTGAGGAATTAGATTTAAGAGACTTACAGAAAAGTGGCAAAATAGGTAGAATAGAGGTTGAAATAGATACCAAGAAAGGAAG
>JAKAAE010000107.1 GCA_021797225.1 Thermoplasmata archaeon
TAACCGATTCCGTTTTATGGATGAACCAAAAATAGTTCAAATCTGCCATGGAAAGATTTATCCTCCCTATATTTCTGCATATGCATTCAGGGTAAATAATCTTTTAACAGGTTATAATACAACAATTGTTTCCACAGGCGGGATGATTATTGAGGACAATTTTATAAACAATATTAGGGAGTATCGATCGCTGCTTACTACATTTTATGCAGTATTAAAGGGCAATAGATACTTTGAAATAGCCTTGTCCAGAGGCGAATTTATAAGAAGGAAATACATAGAATCTGTAAAATCCATTATTTCTGAATCTGATATAGTTATTCTAGAGGGCCCATGGCAATATTATCTTTTTAAAAGTTCTCTAGAGGACAAGTATGTAGTGTACGATGCACATAATGTTGAATCACTTCTCCGAAAAGAGAACAAATACTATGCATATACTGTAGAGCTGGAAAAAGGTCTTGTAAATGATTCCAATCTTATTCTAAGTATGGCAGCGCCGGATATGGATTACTTTATTAATTATTTCCAAGCAAAAAATATTTTTCTTGAAACAATTATGCTCGGTGGTATAACATTTCAATGGAATGGTGAAAATTCAAGGAATATTGTGTTTATAGGGTCAATATACAAACCCAATATTGACGCAGTTAATTTTATACTGGGTATAGCCAGGCAATTGCCTGAATTTCAATTCAACATAATTGGAAATGTGAACCTGCACAGATTTCCACATGTGCCTGGAAATGTCAAATTTTATGGAATGTTAACTGAGGATGCAAAAAATAAAATTTTATCATCCAGCATTCTAGCACTGAATCCAGTATTCGAGGGAGGTGGTAGAAACGTGAAAATGGTTGATTATATTATGCACGGAATACCTATCATTACAACTGAAATAGGAGCCAGGGGTTTTTCCGAATATAATATAAATAAAGCATTCATAGTTGACAGCGGTGAAAATTATGTTTCAATCATTAAAGAGCTTACATCTAACAAGGAAATTCTGGAAACAATGTCAAGATCCGTCGAGGAATTAAGAGATGCAATGATTAAAAAAGAGGGTATAGGCAATGCCTCGGATATAATTATAAGAGAATACAGTAAATGGAAATCTAAAAATAAATAATAGTTTGCAGTAATTTCAGGGATACTATTTCTGGATTAAATTTATTTATTACACTATAATCTGTATTGATGATAATTCATAATACACTTGGAGGAGAAAATCAGGAATTTATACCTGAACACCCTGAAAGAATAAATATGTTTGTTTGCGGTCCTACTGTATATGATGATTCACACATAGGCCATGCAAGAACGAACATATTCTTCGATGTTATTGCCAAATATCTAAGGGCAAGAGGTTATTCTGTTTTTTATCTACAGAATATTACAGATATAGATGATAAAATAATCAACAGGGCAAATGAAGAGGGAAAATCATATTCCGATGTTTCAGATTTTTATTTCAAAAGATATCTTTCAGTAATGAAAGCCCTGAAGATAGACAGTATTAATTATTATGCCCGGGCAAGCCTTTACATAGATGAAATTCAGGATCAGATTAAAAGAATTATGAAAAAAGGATATGCATACGAAACCGCCGATGGTATATATTTCAGGGTAAAAAAATTCGTTGATTACGGAAAACTTTCAGGCCAGAACATGAATGAAATAAAGGCAAATGCCCGTGGGACCATCAATGAGAAGAAAGAAGCACCTGAAGATTTTGTTCTCTGGAAGAAGATGAAGCCCGGGGAACCGTACTGGGATTCTCCATGGGGTAAAGGCAGACCTGGATGGCATATAGAAGATACGGCTATTACCGAGGCATATTTTGGAACAAAATACGATATCCATGGGGGTGGAAGCGACTTAATATTTCCACATCATGAGGCAGAAATTGCTCAGATGAGGTCAATCAGTGGTGAGAAGTATCTAGCACGCTACTGGATCCATACAGGCATGGTAAACATAAACAGTGAAAAAATGTCAAAATCATTGAAAAATTTCATAAAAACAGCAGATGTACTTAAAAAATACAGACCGGAAGTACTCCGATTTGCCATGGTAAATTCTAATTACAATACCATAATAGATTATTCAGAACAGTTAATGGAGGATTCAAAAAACGCAGTGGAAAAAATAAATATACTTTACAGGAAACTCAAGGATTTCAGGGGTGTTTCCGGTAAGTATACCATAAAAAGCGATGAGGTAATAAACAATTTAAATAATATTATGGACAAAAACTTTGATACGAGAACTCTAATAAGAGAACTATTATCATTCGTTTCTGACACAAATAAGAATTTAGAAGAATTATCACCCGAATCTGCTGTAGGGGCTGTAAAAGTTATAGAATATTGTGATTCTTTTCTTTCAATCATTTACAATTCAACAATGAATGCGGACTGGATCATAGATCTTGCGGTAGAAATAAGAAACCAGGCTAGAAAAAACAAAAATTATGAGTTATCTGATTATATAAGGAAAGAACTGCAGAAACATAACATATACATAGAAGATAATGGAAATAGCACAACGTGGTTAAACTCGTGAGATTGTGAGGAGGAATAGATTTCAATAATCAGTTTGTAATGTATTTTTATTAAATTCATATTAGTATCAATCATCTAGTAAGTATAGGAATAATTGGCTTATTACACTACCATGGTGACTCTATGAAGAATTGTTAATATTATAATTCAAATCGGTGTATAATAACCTAGATGTATATCAATTTACATACTTCAAATTACTGATAGTCTTCAACAGTTATATTAGTATCATTATGCAAGAATTGCTGACACTTAAACACATAACAAAAGAGATTATAAAATGTCCTGGTTATTTACAATTATTGATTGATCTCATTTACAGAATTCATAAATGCTTAATATAAATTATTCATTTCTGTGTATGGATTCAGTTAAAAATTCCTGTATACTTATTATTGATATGATTAATGATTTTGTCAATGGAAAATTCGGCAATTCTAATGCAGTAATGGCTGTTAAGAATACCACAAATACACTAAAAAACCTAAATGGAAAAATTCCTGTGATATTTGCCAAGGATGATCATATTGAAAATGATCCAGAATTCAAAGTGTGGGGTGAACATGCATTACATGGAACGCATGGATCAGAGATTGTTGATGAACTCCGTGAATTTCCTGATTATATCATTAACAAAAGGCATTTTGATGCATTTTTCGATACGGATCTGGATTCACTTCTGAGAGCATTGGAAATCAGTAAGCTATACATATTCGGTATTTCAACTGATATCTGCGTGGAACATACCTGTGCCGGTGCATTCTTTAGATATTATAAAGTAGAGGTTGTATCTGATTTATGTGCATGTATAGATAACTCGAGGCAGATATCTTCACTGAATAACATTAAAATAAATTATGGATATAACGCTATAAATTCGGATAAATTAAAACAAGAGGTATTTAAAAATGAATAAATTCGTAATGGCAAATGATTCTGATATAATAAGCGGGGTTGTTACTGATGTGTATTTCGAGAAAACAAAAAAGTACCTTGAGCTAATGCATTCAAATCCCTTTGTATCTATGGAAATTACTACACAATCGTCTACATATGAATATATTGATTTTACAGGTTTAAATGATGTTATTTCACTCTTAAAATCACATAATTTAAGTGTTTATGCCCTCCCTGAGGGAACCGTCATTAAGCCCAGGGATGTGAATGGAGTGCCTGTTCCATTTATCAGAATTCAGGGTAAGTATCTAGATTTTGCAGAATTTGAAACTCCATTACTGGGCTTCATATGCCAGGCTTCAGGCGTTTCTTCTTACTCTGCTCTCATTAAAAAATCTCTGGGAGATATCCCGTTTATCTCATTTGGAATCAGGAGAATGCATCCTGCAATATCGGCTATGATTGACAGGTCCTCCTACATAGGTGGTGCTTCTGGAGTTTCCGGAGTATTCAGTTCCAGAATTCTTGGGATAAAACCTTCTGGAACAATGCCACATGCACTTTCACTGATACTGGGAGACCATGAGGCGTGGAAGGTGCAGTATGAAAACTCAGATTTCAGGGTTTTTCTTATAGATACCTATATGGATGAAAAATTCGCAGCGATGAAAGCAGCAGAGGAGTTTCCCGATATAGATTATATAAGGCTCGATACCCCATCCTCAAGGAGAGGAAATTTCCCCAATCTCATCAGGGAAATAAGATGGGAACTAGACATTAGAAATCATCAGAATATAAAAATAATGGTCTCTGGTGGTATCAAACTTGAGGATATACCGGAACTGGTCAATGCCGGTGTGAAATCATTCGGCATAGGAACTTCTATATCATCTGCTAAACCAGTAGATTTTGGTATGGACATAGTAAATATAGATGGCAGGGATATTACAAAACGGGGCAAATTTTCAGGCATAAAAAATGTATTCAGGTGTCCAGAATGCCATACAGTGATAGTCCAGGTATCTTCAGAGAAGCCGTCATGTTCCTGTGGGCATAAGATGGATAATATTATGAAAAACTATATGGATAAAGGAAAAATAATTTTTGATGATTCTCTTGAAATGATCAGGGCAAGGTCTTTGAATGAAATAGACTCTATTCTGGAATTATAAGGAGAAATCGCCCAGATTATCCAGATGATTCCTGTATTTTGTATACATTATCACAACGGTGATTGCTAAAACGACAACCCATACAAGTGAACCATATACCCCGTATATGTAAGGTGCACTGAGATCAAAATAGACAGCTGCTATTATTGCCCCTACAAGTGTTATACTTGATATTCCCGGTATAATTATATGCCTGAATATGTGAGTTCTCATGCCCCTCTTTTTCAGATACATATGAAGGGAGGTGTTTGTAAGAATATGCACAATGTACGATATCGGAGATTCAAGTACAAGTAAAAATACACTTGAATATAACAATGCGTCTATAATTTTTCCAGGATAAAGTAGTTCAAATGATATTCCAGTGGCAAGAACAATAGCAAGTGATACAACTGTGATAAATAGTATGGCGTAAACCGGCACCCCCCGGGTGTTTGTTCTGGATAGTTTTTCCGGTACAACACCCTCTCTGGATAGAGAAAAAATTACTCTGGATGCATTTGTGCCCAGGGATACAGTTGCCGTAAAGAATGAGTTTATAACAATAATTAAAAGGACAACAAATGGAATTATGCCCATTCCCACAAATCCATCCTTATAAATAGAGAGAACGGGATATGCTCCAATACCTGCACCTGTGCCGAAGCTGGACATATTCAGGTAACCCCATGATATTACCTCAGCATACGATGCAAGAATTATAGTAACGCCAAGAATTAAAATACTGGCTATTATAGATCGGGGAACATTTTTTTTAGGATTCTTGGTTTCCTCGGCAATAGGTATTGAACCACCAACACCAACAAAGGACCCTATTGCATACACCATCATGGCCATGAGAATGATAAAGTTGCCACCCACCGGGATAGCAGTAAATGGTTTGATTGATAATGATGTGTGGTTTACTCCGATAAGATAAATAGACGTTGAAATAAAGAATACAACCTCTATAAGAATTGCATATGAAACATACTTCAATGAAGGCTTAATCCCCTTGTAAATAAGAAAACTAACAAAAAGGATAAATGCCACTGTAACCGGAATCCACAGTATATTGACATATGGAACGGTGAT
>JAKAAE010000108.1 GCA_021797225.1 Thermoplasmata archaeon
ATCACGGATCAGGAACACTCTTCAGCACATATAAAAATCCGGATAAGGTGAAAATGCAGAATATGCTGAACGATGAATTATTTTCAGGGTGGCAGGATGGACAGTGAATTTTCATCTTCTACAAGGACAATCGCGCTCAATGATCTTGATGGAAAAGATTTTGAAGTAACTGTAATCGGAGGCGGCATTACAGGAGCCGGAATAGCAAATATACTGGCTGAAAATGGGATAACAACATTACTCCTGGAAAAGGGTGATTTCGCGTGCGGGACCAGTTCCGGTTCATCGAAACTTGTACACGGGGGCCTCCGATATCTCCAATCCGGAAGATTTGTAGAGGTATACAGGCTGCTGCATGAAAGAAACTATCTAATGAACCATACAGGCATAGTCAAGCCACTGGAATTCCATATTTTAACAGGGGCAACAATGTGGAGCTCTGTGGAACTGGGGATTGGCATAAGCATTTATAATGCTATGTCAGGAAAAAATCCCATAGTAAGGCACCATCACAATAATGGTGAGTACCCCGGAGAAATAAATGGATTTTATTCATATATTGATGGAATCACGGTAGATTCTGAACTGGTAATATACAATATCGTATCGGCATACAGGCACGGTGCTATCTGCCTGAACTATTCTGAGGCAGCCTCCATAGAAAAATCAGATGGCCGGTACCGGGTCGGGATTAAGGACACTCTGTCAGGCAAATCATATAATATTTCATCAAAAATACTGATAAATGCTGCAGGTCCCTGGGGAAATGATATACTAAAACTTGCAGGAATGCCGGAGGAGGAGAATTTTAGATTGAGCAAGGGTATACACCTTGTATTCCCATTCACAGTATGGAATAGAAAAAATGCGGTGGTAATCAAATCACCTATCGATGGAAGGCAGCTATTTATCATACCCTCGGGAGAAGTGGCATATCTGGGGACAACAGATGTATTCGTTACAGACCCAGAGGATTTTTCTGTACAGAAGGAAGATATAGAGTATCTTATTGATAGTGTAAAAGATTTGTTTCCGGATTTTACTTCTGAAAATATTACTGCTACCTTTTCCGGAATCAGGGTGCTCCTCGGACCGGGGAATGATCCCGGGAAAATCTCCCGGGATTTCAGCATAAGGGCGAATGAAAATTTTATATCGGTGCTCGGTGGCAAAATTACCGATTACCGGGTGGGTGCGAGAAAAACTGCGAAGATAGTATCTAAATTGCTGGGAAAGAACATGAAAATCAAAAATATGCCATACATCGATTATTCAAGAGAATCCGACGACGTTGATCATATCATTAAATACGAATGCCCGTTAAAACCGGAGGATATACTCAGGAGAAGACTAGCAGTGAGATTATACTCTGCTGACTCCGGAAAATCTATGGAAGATGAAATAAGGAAGAAAATAGGAGGTACTCATGAGGATACATATACTGGCAAATAAATACGCCGGGGCTGGTAAAGCGCCGGAAATGATGGAAAATATTAAGCCATTGCTTGAGGGCCATGATGTAACCACTTCGTATACGGAAAAAACCCCTGAGAAGTTTATTGAATATATAGAAAGCAACGGGGATATAAACTACCTGGTGGCTATCGGTGGTGATGGCACCATGAATTATGCAGTCCAGGCACTGGCTGGAAAGAATACGATTCTGATACCGGTTGATGCAGGCACCGGTTCTGATCTGTCCAGAACGATCGGCAGGGTAAATGTTTCCCATTTGAATGAAATTATATCCAGCCAGAATTACAGGGAAATCGATCTGGCACAGATTCAGGTAAATGGTACATCTAAATATTTTGCGAATATAATGGAATCAGGTCTGGGAGGAAATGTAATGTTGAAGGTAAACTCCGTCAGGAGAAGAACATCATTAACATTTATGTCTGCTATCCTGGGTTCGCTGATGTCGGCACAACCGGTAAAGGCCACTATTGAAATAGAAAATGAATCCATAACCGCGGACATACTGGATTTAATTATCGCCAACGGGCAGTATTATGGAAAGGGAATACATGCTTCCCCTGATTCCGATATGGGCGATGGTTTCCTTGATGTACATTTAATAAAGTTCATGCCGAAGTATAAGGTTATGATGAGGCTTAATTCCCTGAGGAATGGAAGTTATATATCTTATGACGAGGTTATCAATAGAAAGGTGAAATCTATTCATGTAAGATGCCAATCCATGGTTGAAATAGATGGTGAAACCATGAAGGCAGATGAATATACAGTTTCTGTATGTCATAATGCCCTTAAAATATTCCCGCTGAATCATTAATAGATTCCGGGAAAGATTATATAATAAATTGGATTGAATAATGATGAAGTGTTTTTAACATTTCACTGATTTTCTGGTGATAAAGGTGTACGATATAAAAAACAGGGTATGTATAGTTACAGGTTCCGGCAGGGGAATAGGGAAGGAAATAGCCATTAAACTTGCGGGGGAGGGTGGAAAGGTTGTTATCAATGTGAGAAAGCACGTTGACGAAGGAGAACAGACCTTGAAGGAAATACAGAAGCTCTCTTCGGGAATACTGGTTAAGGCCGATGTGAGCACAGAAGAGGGCAGGAATCTCCTTTTTGCTAAGGCACAGAAGGAACTGGGAACTCCGGAAATACTCATCAATAATGCCGGTGTAGGGATTCTGGAGCCCCTGGGGAACATTCAGGAAAAAAACCTGGAATTAATGTTCACAACTAATCTATTCTCTCCACTGAGGTTATCTGAAAAATTCATGAAAGATTCACATGGTGGCGTAATAATCAATATGGCATCCCTGGCAGGAATAACTCCATTTCCCGGGCTTGCAGTGTACGGAAGCACGAAAGCAGCCCTAATAGGGTTGACAAAATACATGTCACTGGAAATGGCCCCGCATGGAATAAGGGTAAATGCTGTTGCCCCGGGTGTGGTCAAAACCAGGATGGGAGATAGCCTTCTCAGCCTGATGAATCTTGATGACTCTGAATTCTCAAAAAAATTTACACTGACAGGGAAGCTGATAACACCTGAGGAGGTTGCGGATTCTGTTATATTCCTCATAAAAAATGAATCAATTACCGGGCAGATTATTACCATAGATTCTGGAAGTACACAGATGGCCACGGATTATTTTAGATAAATAATCTATCAAAATTATGGTATAATTTCCTCATAAGAACATTAATATATTTACGGTACTTAATTTATTATGGAAAATAGGAAATATTTTATGATAATTAATTCCGGTATGTTGTGTATTGCAGGGGGCGTATTTTGAATGTGGTATTTCAGATCGCCCGAAATCATCTTCGGAGAGGAATCACTTTCTTATCTTGAAACACTGGGAATCGGGAAGGCAGTAATAGTTACAGACAAAAATATCGCGGCTGCCGGCATGGTGGACAGGGTAAAGGCAAATATGCCTGATACAGAATGCATGGTAATTGACGATATACCCGAAGAGCCGAGGTATGCAGATATAGCAGGGCATCTGGATAAAATCGATGCATTTGCACCTGATTACTTTATAGCTGTGGGAGGAGGTTCGTCCATTGACAGTGCCAAAATTTTATTCTTCAAACATGAAAGACCTGACCTGGAATTTTATGATGTTACCCCGCTGGTCAAACTCAACCTGAGAAAGAAGAGCAGGCTCATTGCCATACCAACAACCAGTGGAACCGGATCTGAATGTACATGGGCTGCGGTTATTACAGATGAAAAAGAAAAAAGGAAGGATGAACTGGCCTCACCTGAAATCATGCCCGATTATGCCATACTTGACCCCGAGATGGTAAAAACGCTGCCTAAAACCCAGACAATCAATACTGCCACTGATGCCATGACACATGCAATAGAGGGTTACACCAGCAGATGGAATAATCCTTATTCAGATGCTATGGCTGAAAAGGCCATGGAACTTATTGTGCCATCCATAATAGAGGTGTCAGCACACCCCGATAATATAGATTCCAGAAATAGCTTGCATATCGGTGCTTCCATGGCCGGGCTCTCGTTCTCAAATTCCCAGATAGGGCTTGCACATGCCCTTGGGCATTCACTGGGTGCCATATTCCACATTGCCCATGGCAAATCTGTTGGCATTTTCCTCCCTGAAGTAATACGCTTTAATTACAGTACTGTAAAAGAAAGATATGATCGATTAAATAGAATAATTCCTGAAAAATACAGAAAACCGACTCTTGATCAATCCATGGAATTTATATTGAAAACAATAGGGCAGAACACAAAAATTTCGGAAACAGGAATATCCCGTGAGTTATATGGTCAGAATATGGAAAATCTTATATCACTTGCAGCAGAATCCACCGGAATTATTACAAATCCCAGGGATGCAAATATGAAGGATATAAAAAATATGTTTGAAAACGCTTATTGAGGATATATAAAAATAAATTTAAATAAAATTATAGAACCATATCCTCTATCTTTGTTTTTCTGTATTTTCCATTATATGTATTGGTTACCCTGCTGCCGCCATAAAGTGTCGTTGTTTTCTTTCTGTCATATCTTGCTGCAACTATCCTTCCTATAGAGTCTCCTTTCATGATGCCGCCACCGGTGGATCCTGATACGGCTATGATGTTTATATCATTGAATATATATGGCATGAAATCGATGGTATTATATGAGTAATATCCCGCCCATGATGATGTTATCCTGGAATCCTCGGCAGCCGGGAAATAGTTATCAAGTATCGGTTTGATATTGTATGTATAGAAATCGGGTTCCGGCTCCGGGTTCTCTGTAAAGGAAAAATCCCTATTCAATTCATCAGCAAGGCTGGTCCAGAATGAGCTGGCCTGGGGGTATGGCCTCATGTAAACACCAGTGGGAAATATGGTAAATGGAAAAACCCCGGAATCGTTGAATATATTTTTGTTGATAATTTTCTGTATAGCGGGAGATGTTATCTGGAATATCTGCCTTTTCTTTGGCCTGAGATGTGAATCTATGCCCACAGGGTCCAGAAGCGCAGTTGTCCAGACATCCGTGCAGAGTACATAAAAATCTGATTCTATTATCCCTTTATCAGTTTCAGCATACTTTATCTCCGATTTCTGCCAGTTGAATGGCTCTCCCGGATAATTCATTGATTCGAAGGGGGCAAGAACCAGCCGCTTCACAAAAGTATTGAATTTGAAATCAACTCCCATGTCCAGTAATTCCTTGTAGTACCACTGGGATATAAGGTCCGGCTCGATGATTCCTGCATTTTCATCTATTACCGCTGACTTTATTGAGCCGATGCCCATTACCTCCTGGGTATCTTTATCGATATTCAAATTGAAAATTTCCGACATGTCTTCATGGACGATTCTTGAATGGGGATACCTCGAGACAAACTCCTTATCCGTGTCATGGTCAAAAAGGAATAGATAGCCCGTATATTTCATGCCAAGGTCAATACCCATATCGTTCTGAAGATGTTTATAGAAATTAATTGAACTCTGTGCCATTACCTGATTTTCCTTTAATGTAAAGAAATCCCTGAATGCAGCCGCACTTTTT
>JAKAAE010000109.1 GCA_021797225.1 Thermoplasmata archaeon
CCTTTTTTATTTTTCTATTTTATATAGCAAAAAAAACAAAATCAGGGGTTTATGGTGATGTAGTCCAGGTAGAAGAAGTATATCCTGCCTACTATGGTTTACTGGCACTTATTTCAATAGCCCTTGCATCCTATAATATGATAAATTCTGCACTGATAATATCCTATGTAACAGGCATAAATACATTTATTTCATCGTTCTTCCTGCTAGGTTTCTTCGGATCCCTGCCAGAGATAATGATGATGTCTATTGCTATGAGAGATAAAAGAAAAGATGTATCCATAGGCCTGATAACAGGAAGCACCGTGTATAAAGAAACTATTTTACTGTCTATTATCGCATTTATCGGAACCCTGACCTTTTATAACTCCATATTTTCTCTGATTATTATGGTAATTTTTTCCGGTGTTCTCATAGTTTACACTCAAATTTTTAGATGAATATAAGTCTCAGAATCCCCAGAACTGATCTTCCTTTCTCTTGATTTTAATTAATTCTTCCATCGTTTCTTTCATATCTGGGTCCATATCTTCGTCCTTGAGTTCTTTCACGATATTTGCAGGTACATCAACATAAAGATCTTCGCCGGCAAAAACCTGCCTGTTAAGGGTAACGCCTTCAATTGCACATGAAAGTTCTGCTCCTTTATCTGCATACTGTGAATTTATATCTCCATCCCTCAGACTTTTTATTGTTCCTGCATACTTATTTTTCCCGTTGATAAGCTTATCGCCAACCTTTACTCTACCAGAAAGAACCTTGATTCCAACAATAACGGGCTTGGCAGCCCTGAAAATATAATCCGGCATAATAACGAGTTTAGATGGTATCGGTCTGCTATTCTTGCTTTCTTCTTCCAGTTCATGTTTTTTGAATTCCAGCCATTTATTTAAATCGTCTATCATGGAATAGATTACATTGCCTGTAATGACGCGCACGCTGTTAGAATCCATTGCTTCCCTGGCATCGCTGGAAATATTTACATTGAAACCCACTATTACGCGATCCATTGGATTATTCAATGTTGATACGTTTATTATGTCCTTTTTGGTAACATCGCCTATCTGGGCCTCCCTCACATTTATTTTATTCTGCTCCATCTCATAGGCTATTGCTTCCAGTGATCCTATTGCCTCTGCTTTTATAGTTATACCGTTATCAGAAAGCTTTATATCAGGTTTTGATTCCTTTATGAGTTCATCAAATGCGGTTTCTGTATTTCCATTCTTTACAGCAAGTATGGATGTACCTGATAAAACGTCAAGTTTATCGGTTATGAGTATTCGTATTCCTGCAGCGGCACTGACGCTATTTTTCTCTTCCAGACCTTTTTTACCCGATACAAGAATTGCCTTTACCCGGGTTACCGCTGGGCCAGATGAGGTGTTCAGTGCAATTTTATCACTTTTATGCAATGTCCCCTGATATAGTATTGTATCCAGTGTTGTTCCCAGGGAATCTTCTTTTTTAATTTCTATGACTGAGCCCCTTACGGTTTTATTCTCAAATTGTATACTATTTTCAAGGAATCTCTGTGCAAGCCCGGTCAATACCATGAGAATGTCCGGTACACCGATATTTAACTTCGCACTTATAGGTACAATAGCAAAGGATTTTGTAAAATCAGTGATTCTATCATATCTATCTGATGATACGCCCCTGGCGTACAGATCATTGATAATTTTATAAATTTTTTCATCCAAAAGTTCTATATATTCCTGCCTCTGGATTTTTAGAGTATCCATAAATGAAGTATTTTTTGTATTCACAAAATATGGAATTAAATCGATTTTATTTGCTGCAATTATAAAAGGAGTTTTATATTTTTTTAATACATCGATTGATTCAATGGTCTGTGGCTTTAAACCCTCATTGATATCAATAACAAGTATGGCTATATCAGCAAGTGCACCACCCATAGCACGCATGTTTGCAAATGCTACATGCCCAGGAGTGTCTATAAAAAGAAGACCGGGTATTTTAACCTGAATATTTTTAAAATAATTTTTAATATTTGTTTCAAGCGTTTTTTTATCTATATCAGTAGCCCCGATTTTCTGTGTTATGCCACCAACTTCTTTCTTGGCGACCTTGGTTCCACGTATATCATCCAGGAGTGTTGTTTTTCCATGATCTACATGTCCGAGGACACATACAATTGGTTCCCTTAAATTTTTTTTTGTGGTTTCCATATTCAATAATCCATTATCTCATTCTCATTAAAGAATATTTTATACTCGTGGTTATATGCTTCCTGAGAGTCAGATGCGTGAACTATATTTTCTTCTATGTTCAGAGAGAAGTCCCCTCTGATTGTTCCGGCCGCTGCCTTTGAACCGTCGGTGGCACCGGCAATATTTCTGCATGAAATTATTGCGTTATCACCTTCGAGTATTATTGCAACTATAGGACCGGATGTTAAATATGAAACAAGGCCTTCGAAGAACGGTTTAAGACTGTGGACACTATAGTGTTCCTTTGCCTTTGTTTCTGAAACTTTCATGAGCTTAAGAGACAAAACCTTTAAACCTTTGTTTTCAAATCTCGCGATTATATTCCCTATGAGATGCCTTTTAACACCATCGGGCTTTATGAGCACCAGTGTTCTTTCCATACTATTACGCCTTTCTCATTTCTTTTATACGATGATACTCGTTTGTCCATTTAACATTTCTCGCTGCTCTTTTGAGGTCAATCATATTGGTCTTGCATTTCTTGGAGCAGAAATTCATTACATTTCCATCCTTTCTTATATAAATAATACCGGATGCAGGTTCAATATCATGTCCGCAGAAGATACATTTTCTATTTTCCATTTTATTCACCTTATAGATAACCTTCTGGCCTCTCTTGCAGTTTCTCTCAGCATGAGTATATCACCTACTTTTACCGGACCGAGAACGTTTCTTGCAATTATACGGCCCTGATCTTTGCCTTCGAGAACCCTTACCTTCACGGTTGTTGCCTCTCCGGTCATACCGGTTCTACCCATTAATTCCACTACTTCAGCTGGAGTTGCATCATCTGCCATAAAGCATCACTCTTCACTTTCTTCTGAATCTTTGCTCTTCTTGCCTGTTTTCTTTTCAGCTTTCTTGGGCTCTTTCTTTTCCTTCTTTTCTTCCTTTGATTCAGATTCCTTTTCCTTCTTTGCAGCTTTCTTGGGCTCTTTCTTTTCCTTCTTTTCTTCCTTTGCTTCTGACCCTTCGGCTGTCTCGGCAGGGGCTGCTTCAGCTACTTCTTCCTTTTTCTTGTCTTCCTTGGCAGGAGCTTTCTTCTTTTCTTCTTTTCCAGTCTTTGCACTTTCTATGGACGATAAAAGGTTCTTGTATGCCTCGTCATTCTTTCCGAAATCGGTAACTGCAATAGAAGCTGCAGATGCAATACCAACCTTTAATCCCAGGTCGTTTTTATTCTTCACGTAAGTATAGGGAACTTTCCTCTCCTCACAAAGTACGGGAATATAGAACACAACCTCAGGGGGGGATACATCTTCTGCAATAACGACAACCTTGGCTTCTCCTCTCTCTATAGCTTTCACAACCTCATTTGTCCCTTTCTTAATCTTACCAGATCTGTATGAATTTTCTACAAAATCCAATGCATCTTTGACTAACGATTCGGGAGCTTCAAACTTTACATAAGTGTTTTCCATGATAATCCTCCTTCACTTCTGGATGGTATTATAAACTGTAATATAAATATTTAGAATAAGTCTACGTTTCGTGTCATTCAAAATCTATAACCGCCTGGTTTGTAGAATTATCTTTAATATGCCATTTTCGTATACTATCAATATTATATAATATATGCAGACATTTTATAATTTTGTTGATAAAATAAATTACAGTAAATACTGAAAATTCTAATGCTATCCAGATATTCTGTTTCCTAAATAACGGAAAATTATCAAAGAAGGCGACATAAATTCAATGTTCTGTTACGAATAAATATATATGAGTTTAAATTCGGAGTTTATGAGTGAAAAAACAGATGTACTTGCAGCATCAATGATCGGTACCATAATTGAATGGTATGGAATTTTTATTTTCTCATCTGGAGCGATATATATATAGAGAGAACTTTTTATCCGAATGTTAGTGTAGCCGAGGGTCTTTTATTAGTATTGTTAACATTTGCCCTTGGGTTTATAACAAGACCGGTTGGCGCCTACGTATTCGGACATTTTGGAGATAAACTGGGAAGGAAAAAATACTACTTTTGACCCTTCTTATCTCCGGAATTTCAACTGGGCTTACTGGTCTAATCCCTTCAGAGGCAAGCATCGGAGCACTTGCTATAGTTCTGTTGGTGATACTGAGACTTGTGCTCGGGTTTGGACTTGGAGGAGAGTGGGGAGGTGCAATGTTATTAACCATTGAAACCTTCAAAAAAAGAAGAGGATTTTATTCTTCATTTGTCCAGTCCACAGTCGGCATCGGACTGTTGCTGGGTACAGCAATATTTATTCCGCTTGTGTACGTATTTCCTTCTTCATTTATGGATTCTATTGGATGGAGAATCCCATTCCTGGCGAGCTTCGTAATAGTTATAATAGGAGTCTTTATCAGACTTAAGGTGAAAGAAACACCTGTATTCGAGGCAGAGAAGAAAAAGAACAGGCTTTTGAAATCACCTGAGAAGGAATTATTTACAAAGCACTGGAAAGAAGTTATAGTCGGAACGCTGCTTGCCGGATCATCTGGAAATTTCTTCTATTTTGCAATTTCTCTTCTACCTGTAATGTTCGAGGATATGAAGGCAATAACCGTACTGGTGGGACTGATAGGCACTGCCATATTCGGTATACTCGATATAATATTTGTATTCGTCGGTGGCCAGATATCTGATAAGAGAGGCAGGAGGGTGATTATTGCCGGGGCCAATTTGCTTGCGCTTATTGTTCTGTTTCCATCAATCTACCTGATCGGTCCGGGATATTTCATTTTATTCCTGTCCTTGTTCGCGGTTGCCCATGGCTTGAGTTATTCCCCGATGGGGGCTATGATTTCTGAAATATTTCCCACGAGAGTTAGGTACTCAGGAAATTCCGCGAGCTACCAGTATGGAAATTCATTTATTGGTGGTCCGGCTCCCTATGTTTCTGACCTTCTGGGAACACTGGAATACGCTCTTTATCCTGTATTTACCCTGATTTTTATATTGATTGCATTAGGTGTCATATATAAATCAAAGGAAACAGATAACATGTCGCTAGAAGAGTCTGATAGTGGAACGGAAAGCATTACATGAATCAAATTATTATCATATTTTTTTAAAACGATAATTATAATTTTTAAATCCAGAAGGTTTCATATCCTTCCTTTACTTTTTGAAGCACGTAAAGGCCACCTACAGGCGCAAATTCGTCAACTAGTCCATCTTCAATTTTATCTTTGGTCAGACCCACATTTCCCATTGCAGTCTCGCATGCTATAATTTTTATTCCTGTTTTTTTGGCTTTCTTCACTGTATCAAGTAT
>JAKAAE010000110.1 GCA_021797225.1 Thermoplasmata archaeon
ATAATAAAGGTAAGATTTCCTGATTATATAGCCCTTGAAAAGTTTATAGTTAATAACCTTAATGGAATACAGGGTATAAGGAAATCCAAAACAATGATGGTACTGTCCATCATTAAGGATATTTATATGAGGTGAGACCATGGATGAAGATTTGTATAATGAAGTTATGGCATTGATGGATGACCTGGAGGATGATTCTTCAATACCAAGAAATGTAAGAAAGATGTCTTCGGACGCAAAGGAAAAAATGAAAGATAACAAGGAAAGCCTTGATCTGAGGTGTGCCACTGTCATATCAGAGCTTGATGATATATCAAATGACCCGAATGTGCCATCCCATGGACGGGCGGCTATTTACACCATAATAAGCAAGCTTGAGGCACTTTCAAAATCGTGAATAACTAAATTAGTGTTGAAATTTGATCTTTTATTATATTAATTTTTTTTTGTATAGTTAAATATATATAACATTATAATATTATTATACGATTGAAATGGCACTTTCAGAAGAAGTTAACAAATTAGCTAAGTATTTAATGATGTCTGACATACCGAGAAGTGTGGCATACACCCTGGTATACATAAAAGACAAAGGCGAAATAACCTCAGTGGAAATTGAACGGGAAACAGGTCTAAGACAGCCCGAAGTATCCATAGCAATGCAATGGTTACGGAGAAAAAATTGGATAGTAAAAAGAAATATGAAAAAAGAAGGAAAGGGTAGACCAATTCACGGTTATAAATTATCAAGGGATTTCAACGAAATTCTTGAAGAAATAATAAATGAACGTGAAAAGAAAATCGATGATATAAAAAATACAATAAACCAACTAAAGAATTTCAAGGATTAATTATTTGTATTTTTAATCTAAATATATTAATCCAATATAGGCATTAATGGTTATGTCATCCATAAAGGACGGAATATTTGCCGGTCTTAAGGCTGGAATTTTATATTTTATAATTGCTTCAATAATAAATGTGATAATAATTTATATTTTTATAGGCGAGTTTGCAGTAGCCTACGGTATTTCTACATCATCCTCAAAACTTTCTTTATTATTCACACTGCTTACCATATACCAGGTACGCGATATATTCATACTTGGTCTGCTATTCGGAGTCGTATTCTCTTTACTGCTTGCCAAATATTTTGAGATTATACCGAGGAACACACTGAATGGGAAAATTAAGTTCATGGTAATAGCATACTGGCTGGTATTTTTTGTAATAATAACTGCAGATAGCCTAGGAATAAGCGGCATATATGATTTGCTAGTGTATTTCATATCATATGTTGTTGTTAACCTCTTTCTCTCACTTTTATTCGGAAAATTTCTCTACATATATAATTCAAGATATATTGTTCAAACACAGTGACATCCTCCCCTATCTAAAGATAGGAGCTTCCCGCTTCTACATAAAAACTTGCCTTATCAGATATAGGCTTCCCCTCCACGGGCATAAAGTCCCCAAAGTCCGTGGGTATCTTTCTCTTCTTATGCCTGATCTTCTCAGGCTTTATTATAATAAAGGTGCTGAATATCTTTTTGAATCCATTATTCAATACATTTAATGCAGCATTGTCATCCCTGCCCATTGTTAATCCGCATTTAATGCAATGGTACTCCCTGTCATCAAGGGAATGTTTCCCTATTATATTGCCATAATAGTTTGATTAGGATATATTCTGAATCTATATGCGGTTTTATACTCTATGCCTATCATTAGTATGGAATGATCTTTATAAGCATTCTCTCCTGATTGCCAGAAATCCATCCGCATCACAAGCTCAGTGGCTTTCTTTCTGGGATATTGATTTGTAAAAATAGCCCTCCACCACCTTTACTTTTACATGTGTATTGACCCAGCCATCTGATATTTCACCGTCGCCCGGAAAAATTTCTGGAATATAAGGTGTTTTAACCAGCATTTCCTTTTTTTCATTGATGCGGTATTCAACATAATTCAATGGCATCCCGAACGATCCTTTCCGTATATCATAGAACGGATTCATATGTGTTGTTAGAGTTATGTCGTCTGATCTTCCTGTAATCAGAGGAACCTTTGTATATTCATTGAATGCCTCCTCTGTTTTAATGTCAGTAAACGGCATTATGCAGTATTTTACTCCGTTCAGATATATATGCTTATCAATTATAGAACTGTACAATTGGCCATCTCCAACAATAAAATCTGGGTTGTTTTTCATTATATTGCTGATGTTATTAATTACAGTCGCCCCGGAAAAGGATACGGGAAGTGTAACTGAATAAATTAATCCCAGTGGTGTTGAATGTTTAATGTCGGAAAAAAATACAGGTCTGCTATCGATTTTGGGCATCCAGTAATTTAGGATGAAAGTTAAGGATATTAGATTTTTCATGTTAAATTTTAAAAGCTTATTATTGCTGTAAAACATAATACAGGATTTTCTCGGGTCCTCAATCCTATTGGATCTTTTGCCACTGTATATAAATTCATAAAATTTGAGGACATTTTCACTGTATATAACCCTTGAATGGTATTTTATACTATTTATTACTGCCTTTCCTAGTGTAAGAAAATCTTTGGGATCGGATACAATATATTTTACATTCTGTGCTGTTGCCCGGTGAATTAGCCTTTTACAGATTATTATAACCTTTATTTTATGATCTTTCACATAGTTATTTATTGCTATCTCATCGGCATTTTCATCAATTATCAGAACCCGGGCGCCTATTTTTATTGATGAGATAATTGAGATAATATATTCAGGTGTAAAATCAAGTAAAATGCCAACTGTATCACCCTCCACGACATTCAGCCTGTGCTCCAGGTGATATGCCATTGAATCCACATATGAGAGAATCCTGGAATACGTAATATATTTATCATAAAAAATCATTACTGGCCTGCTTCGACTTACTTCAGTATTTTTACTCAGCAGAGTGTATATTGATAAATCAGGTATGTTCACAGGCCCTTTAATAGCACCGATCATTATATTATAATGGTAGGATGGTTTTAAATTTTATTATTCAGAATATATTTTATATTGTTTATTACATCCATGATGCCATAGTAGTATCCGTATTCTCTATACGCCATATCGCCGCATTTTTTATTTATATATGAGGCTACCACTGCAGATCTGAAGGGTTGCATTCCTCTTGATGATAAACCGGTTACAATTCCAGCCAGGACATCACCGGTACCCCCCATGGCCATCCTACTATTCCCACCACTTGAATATTTAGTATTTTTACCATCTGTTATTATATCAGTTACACCCTTTAATAAAATGGTAATACTGTACTCACTGGCTATTTTTACCGCATTTTCAACTGTCGCTTCCATGCCGGTAAAGGCCATGAATTCGGCGCTGTGCGGAGTGATTATTGCATTTCTTCGGGATATCCTATCTGGTGAAAGGACCCTCAGGGCATCTGCATCTATAATTAGTTGCCCCATATAGTTATCGATAACGTAATCCATAATTTTCATGGATGCATCAGTTCTGCCCATTCCCGGACCTACCAGTATTGACCCGATGCCATCTAGATCCTTTCCGTTAACTGTATCCACATCATAAAACATTATTCCCGGGTTGCGGGAAACTATGACATCTCTGTTGAATTTATATGAGAATACCTTTACAAGATCGGGGGCAGTATTGTATGCGGCAAGAGAGGCCATAACGGCGGCACCTGGAAATGTGTTTCCCGCAAAAATTCCCACACTACCATTCATACCTTTATGCGCAAGAGGATTGAATTCCGGAATATATACCAGATCGCCTATTCCGGCGGATGTCTTTACCGACACTGGTACTCCTATGTCCACAACTATTATTTTTCCACTATTTGACTGGCTCATTCCTGTTTTCTTATCCGTAAATGTAATAGTGAAGTCGGGCTTTACAGCCACTTTTGATGGGAATCCAGATGGTACATCTATGGATACAATAGTTTTCCCAGATCTATTTATGGCATTGATAATTTCATCATATGGTTTCCGTGGATCACCTTTTATGCCTATTCCGAACATGGCATCAATTATAATATCACTGCCGGATAGAATTCCCTCAAAGTTAGAAATTCCATAATAGGCACCTTCGTAGTCATTGATCGCCCTCCTTGCTTCAGGTGTTTTTAGCCCTGCCACACCCTTGAGTAAAATAATAGAAACTTTATAATCTTTCTGTAGTAACTGGGCACAGCATATTCCGTCACCTGCATTGTTACCAGTTCCACAAACAACAGTTACGAATTTCCCACGGGCAAATGTTTTTTCAATAAAGTCCGAAACAGCCTTACCTGCATTCTTCATGAGTAGATAGGTATCTCCGTATACATCAGAATAATTAATATCTGTAGACTTTTCATCAAGATAATCCATATTTAAATATTGAACTTCAATACTTAAATTTAGCTTAAAGTCAGAAAATCATCATATTTAGCCGGCAATAAAACAGTAATCATTTATAGTAATAACATATATTATTAATTATGTCAAGAATAGTAATGCATGAAAGAAACAAACCGTATATGTTAAAGGTTGGAGACAAGGAACTGCACCTGTGTGCATGCGGACTTTCTGAGAACAAACCCTACTGCGATGGGCACCATATGAAAACAACCGATGAAGGTGACAAGTTATATCTCTATGACCATGAGGGCAACAGAATAGAGGTAAGTTCATTCTATAAAAAAGAATGAGATTTTTATAAATCAATACACCAGAAAGAAAGCCACTGAATTTATGATGTGGATGAATTTCTGGAATCAGATACTATAAATTCAATAAATAATTAATTTTTTAAATATTTTCACAACCCGCCCGTGGAATGATTTTTAAAACAACGATAAATTGAATATTTTTAGAATAAACATTATATTGCGATTAAATGAGACATTTTATATACAGTTTTGATGTTCTGATATATAAATGGAGTATACAACTACATATAAGTTCAGGATATATCCAAACAAAACTCAAATAGATAAAATAGACTATATGATGTATATATCCCGTATATTATACAATGCCATGTTACAGCAGAGAAAGATGGCATATGAATTGAATAAGGATTTTTATGAAAATATAAAAATTACATCCTATACACAGGAAGAAGAGTTTCCAGGTATAAAGAATGAATTCCCTGAATATAAAAATATATATTCACAGGCACTCCAGAATGTGGCAGACAGATTAGACAAGTCCTATGACAATTTTTTTAGAAGAATAAAGGAAAAGAAGAATGGGAAAAAGATAAAAACAGGATTTCCCAGATTCAAATCAAGAGAGCAGTATAGATCAATAACATATACACAATCTGGATTCAAGCTTCTGGATAATACCCATATATTCTTTTCCAAGATAGGGGAAATAAGGGGAAAAATAAAGCAGGGAACCATTAAGAAGCATAAAGCTGATAACTACTTTGTAACCCTTGTTGTTGAGGCGATTAACAATATAAACTGCTCTGAATTTCCA
>JAKAAE010000111.1 GCA_021797225.1 Thermoplasmata archaeon
ATAAGTTTAATGTGCATTTATTCATGTGGATGGTGTAAAACGTATAATATGTATTTCATTACGTGGAAAACAATTCATATAATAATTCAATAGACCAAGTTCATTGGAAAGAGCATATAATTATTTAAAAAATAAATAATTTCCTGCCAGAATAAATTCCATATAAATAACAACATTAAATCCATTGTGTTATTAAAAATAAGGTTATCAGAGTTTTTACAAACAATATCTTGGTGGTAAAAATAGGAGACAAATTTAATATTATATGAAAGTAATTGGAAAGTCTAAAAGTCGGCTCCGTATATTCATCCGGAAATATAAATTATAACCCTAAAGCAATGGTAAACAGTATTAGTGTTTATCGTTTATATAACCAGAAAATAAAGAATATACCAGTATTGCTGGAATTGATTAGAGTCCAAGTAAACGATGGTTTAAAATTTATGGTTAAACCAAAATCTTCAATTAAACATGAGGATTTTATTAAATCCAACTATTATCTATAGCTTGATAATTATTATACAAAAATTGTGAGGAAGCATTAGAAATATATGATGAAGAATATATTGGTTATGACGTCTTGATAAATGAGAAGGCATTAAATTTAATATACATGTTAAATTCCCGGGAAATCATAAATATACCGATGCAGGTAAATATTATTACCGTGATGATTTGGAAAATTTCAGTTTAAAAAATTTGAAGAAAATCTAAAAAAGGTAGTTTATACCATTAAGACACGGGTCTGTGAGTATATTTTATAAGATGGATGGCATAAAATTAATTATAAATTTGCAACCCGTGATTTTTCTAATGAGCTTTGATCTATTAATAACACGGAACTATTTGTTCTATATGAACCTTAACTCCTTTACACCTGGAAGCAGATTTCTTTTATACATTATGTCATAGAAAAATTCCATTCCGGATTTTACGTCGTCTATTGATACATTGTATTCCTTAACATCTGCTCCAATCGTACCTTTTATTATCTCGAGGCTTATATCTGAATTCTGAACCTCTCTCATGATCCTTACATCCACAGGAAGTATCTCCTCCATATGTGATTCGGCATATTTCTTGCTCCTGTTGTAAAGTTCTTTGAATTTCACGGCATAGTCTTCACCGATTTCTGAATTTATGACAACAGTGCCCATTGGCATTGGTTTATTTCCTGACAGTTTCTTCCACATATCCCACATACTTGCGATCCTGTATGGTTCAACGCCCATTTTCTTTAAATCATACATTGCTTTCAGTTCATGGACGGCAACCATGACGCCGTTTTCCTTCACCATGGCATTTACCTCATCAAGAACCCTGTGTACCACAGTAAGTTTTCTGTACTTGCCTATCAATAATTTATAAAGGTTAAATGCTGTTGTGTTCAATCCGTGCACAATAATATTTGCATTTTTGACTTCGTTTAAATCCATTTTATTCATGGAAAGAATAGGCATTCCGGTAATTCCATCAACTGCTGATGCCACTGCACTGGATAGAATAAAGTAATCCTTCTGTATATATGGATAGAGTGCAGCTGATGGAACTGAAATATCAACTTCCTTTTTTACAACCTTATCATTTACCTCCTGAACTGTAGGTATAAATTCAAATTCAAGATTGAAGTCATCGCTTTTTACTTTCTTCTCTATTAACGGTATGAACGGATAAAGGTCACCAGAATCTGCTAAAGCACCAATTCTTATTGTTTTCATGTATGATTATTTATAGATATTATTTAAATGGTTTTAAAAATTATTTGATGTGCTGTTTAGTTTTGCCTGCAGTTCAACCAGGTAATAACTAATTATACGCATGATTTTTATATTAAATTAGATTATATATTTATGTTAAAGTTGGCATTGACCCAGTTAAAACCAGTGGCAGATAAGGATATCAGCATCAGGAATATAGAATATTATTCCGGCATTGCTGCCTCCAATTCCGCTGACCTCATTGTATTCCCTGAATATTATATGTTTTATTCTCCCTACAAAGAAACAGTAATAAGAAATTCAGAACCCTTAAATGGAAATTATATAAAACGACTGAAAGAGATATCACTGGAGACGCGAATAGGGATAATCACCGGCGTTAATGAATTATATGATCATAATTACTACGACACAGCCGTATTTGTACAGAATGGTGAACTAGATAATTACTATAGAAAAGCCCATTTATACGACGCATTTGGCTATAAGGAATCCGATATTTACACTTATGGCAATGGACCTTTCAAAATATCCAGAATTGGAGATATAAACTTCGGGATGCTCATCTGCTATGATATAAGATTCCCGGAAATATTCAGGAACTATTCACTGAATGATGCCGATATGATAGTGCTCATATCTGCATGGTTTTCAGGCCCAATGAAAGAGGAGCAATGGCTCTCGCTGGTGTCAGCCCGGGCACTGGAAAATACTGTATATCTTGCAACATCAAACATGATCGGAGGTGCATTTACAGGTATAACAACATTTACGGACCCAATCGGTGCAATAATCAACCGTGCCTCTGAGGAGGAAGGAATTATTTATGCCACAGTGGACCCTGATAGATTGGCAGCCGTAAGAAAGAAAATGCCGGTTCTCAGGCAGAGGAGACCGGAACTCTATAAACTGTGAAATATATGATATATGTAATGATGAGGAGGGAGCTTTCCAAATATCTGATTTCGAAGATCTCGTGCGATCATTTATTTAATAAAATAGAAAACCTTGATGATAATGAAATTATTCTTGATTTTCTCCTTGTATACTACATAAGCAATGAATTCATTGATGCATATATAGCTGATAAGGCAATGAGCACCAAGAAAATCATTGAAAAAAATATGCCACTGGCAATGAAAAGGATTACTGGATAATTTTTTGATTAAGGAGTATACCGGTTTTAAATCCGCATTTCATACAGCTTCCATCAGAATTTAATCCTGTTACTGTTGAATCAAATGCATGCCTCTTTATGAGCAGGGACCCGCATTCCGGACAGTATGTGTCTTCATAATTTCTTTCCGGAACGTTTCCCAGATAAACATAATGCATGCCCATAGACTTTGCCAGATCGTAATGCTTTTTCAATGTTTCAAAGGGTGTCACTGGCAATGACAACTTATAATCAGGATGGTATCTAAGGAAACTGACAGGCATGTATGTGCCTCCGATTTCCATAATATTACTGATCATTTTTTCAGCATCATCCAGATGATCTCCTATCTCCGGAATAACGAGGTCGGTTACCTCAGTATGAATCCCATAATCTAAAGCTGATTTTATTGTGTTGTAAATTAAATCCGGATGCATCACCGATATATATCTATTATAGAATTTTTCCTCTGCATTCCCCTTGAAATCTATTGTCATTGCATCAAGGAATTCAGATGCCATTTCCATAGATTCCGGAGTTTCATAGCCATTTGTCACAAATATATTGAAAAGCCCGTATTTATGTGCCAGAATTCCCACGTCGTGGGCAAATTCCATGAAAATTGTTGGTTCATTATAGGTGAAGGCTATGCCATCCACATTCAATCTTCGTGCCTCCCTTATTATTTTTTCAGGAGTCATGTATTCTCCTTCCACATTTTTCCTCTGGCTCATTTCATAATTCTGGCAGTATTTACAGGCAAAATTGCAACCTGAAGTCCCGAATGAAAGTATTCTAGAACCCGGATACATATGCAAAACTGGTTTTTTCTCTATGGGGTCTATATTGTATCCGAAGGGATAATTGTAAACATCAAGATTGAGAGTTCCATTTTTAAAGGTCCTTACACCACAGAATCCACTCTGATTTTCCTGTAAATTACAGTACCTTTCGCAGGCTGTACAGATAATTCTGCTGCCATCCCTTTTATATAAACTGGCTTCCACAGTATATAATTGCGTTAAAAGTATTTATAATCTATTAATATTCCATGGAATTTATATATATGCTATCATGGCAGCATAACCTACTACTCTCTTGCGATCTGTTCCGGTGTCCCCGGAGTTGCTGTGATTTAATAACACTATTTTCCCTTTGAGTTCCCTGGTTATCATCATTAAAATTGCGATTGCACCATAGCCGCACGCTGATGTTCCATATGTAATCCGGTCTTCATAGTAATGTGTAATTCGCAGGCTTTCGATATCATTAATGGTGATATCATCCAGTTCATTATTTTTATTATATTCATTATAATGATTCAGGTCTGAGCTTATGAGTAAAAATGGTTTCTCTTCCATGGTGCTAATGGTATCTGCCACATTCCTGGCTACCGAGGCATCCTGATAGCCCATTATTATGGGTGTAAAGGTAAAATCATTGTTGAATATATACTGAAGAAATGGAAGCTGCACCTCAATGGAATGCTCTATCATATGTGCCTCCTTGTCACTTTTTATGATGTTAGATTTCAAAAGAATTTTATTGGCTATCTCTGAATTCACCTTTGCATAGCCTAAGGGTGTATTCCAGTAACCGTCCGGGTAAATAGCAGGGTACTGTGGATATCCCGAGTGATTCGGGCCTATTATCAGAAAATTTCTTTTCCTGACGTCCTTAATCATGCTGTATGCATATCCTGCAGTTTTTCCGGAATACATATAACCGGCGTGTGGCACTATTGCCCCTATTAATCTTTTATATTTTATATCAGGTTTTTCAATATTCATATAACTTTTTATGTCACTTTTCAGTTCATCATAATTATCTGGATAGAATGCGCCGGCAACATATGAATCTCTTGTATTATCCATATATAATGATTACTATGCTTTATATAAATTTATATATAGGTTGAAATTATTTTATATCGATTTTATGCATGTAAAAAATTTGCATATAAAATATAGCAGATGTAATTGACTTTTTTATTATCTTGCGTATTTCAATGCTAATGCGTATATACAATTAATGTTTAATGGATTATAAAATGGTACTTGATGAATTTATTAATAGTTTAAGCGATGCAGATGGTAAAACACTAATAGATATTGCACGGAACGTCATAGAGGAAAATAAAAACCCTTTAAAAGTTTCTAGGAAACTTGAAGAGAAAGCCGGTGCCTTTGTAACCTTGACCGAGGGTCATAATCTAAGAGGATGCATTGGTTATCTGAGACCGGTTATGCCTCTTGCAATGGCAGTAGAAAAGGCAGCGTGGAATGCAGCATACAGGGACCCACGGTTTGAACCCATGAATACAAATGAATTGAAAGATATTGCAATAGAAGTAACGGTAATCGGCGAGCTAAAGGAGGTAAAATACGAGTATATTCAATTAGCTGAACCCGGAAAATTTGGACTTTATATTGAAAATGGGATATATTCCGGTACACTACTTCCCCAAGTAGCTATTGAAAATCATATGAGCATGGATGAATTCATTGCTGAGACATGCAGAAAGGCAGGA
>JAKAAE010000112.1 GCA_021797225.1 Thermoplasmata archaeon
ATATGGCTATATATTCCTGTAATGATGTGTTTTCCCCTTATACTATTGTAATCAATAATGTTACAGAAAACATTAACTATAGAAATACAACATTAATGTTCAATGTTATGTCAGTATTAAATTATAATTTATCCTTGACAGTATTCAACAAAACATATTTTGTTCATAATAATGAAATTTCATTTACATCCAGTAATATCACATCAGGAGTTTATAATTACAGTGCAGTTGCCATCAACACAGCAGGATATAACTATAGAGGAACATATAGCATGGAATACAACAATACTCTGTACATTGCACCTGTCACCACTGTGAGTTCTGCTGTAATACATGAAAAGGATGGCTTTTATTATTTGAATATCAAGGGCAACAATACAGGCAATGCCACAGTTGCATGGTATATCAACGGTAGATATTCCGGTTCTGGAACAGAATTACATGAAACATTGCCGGTTGGCATCGATGAACTCTCGGCAAAAATCAGCTATGATGGTAAAACATATACTGTTGAGAAGTCAGTGATTGTGCTTGGAAACATACCATATATTGTGGGTTCAGTGGGAACAGGAGCCATTATAACCATCTTTGCTGTTGAGACATTCTACTTCAATAATACAGATATAGATGATATCATAGAGAATTCCTATGGAAAAAGTATGAAAGAAGTAATTAAAGCTGGAAGAAAGAAACGTGCCAGCGGGAGAAGAATAAAATACAGATTGAAAGCACTCTCAATGGAGGGAAAAATATCCATTGCCAGAGATCTGGATAACAAAAAGTATGTAATGGCAAATAATAGGAAAAAGAAATAAACGAAAATAACTCCGGTGAATTGCCATTCATATACTGGTCATTACTGACATAAATATACGGAATTATGGAATCTTATGGGATAGCTATTAGCCTCTGTATTGGAAATATATTGCAAATCCGTAAGAGCAAAGCCTAAATACAAATTAAATGTAAAGATGATAGGGGTTATAAATGTCTAAAGAAGAAATCCATGTAGGTTCCAATGGACAGATTGTAATACCGGTTGCATTAAGAAAGGCACTAGAAATCACACCCGGTTCAAAGGTAATTTTAAAATTGGATGGGGATAGAATAATCCTGGAAAAACTAAAAATTAATTCAGTAAATATATTCAGAGATATAGCTAAAAACGGAAAAAGTATAAATAAAATAGCTTATAATAAATACAAAAATGAAGTTTTTAGAAGGAATAAATCATAAGTTTTAAAAGAGATTGAAAGTGAAAGTTAGGAGCCATTAAACAGGTTGTTGAGCTTTGGCTCGGTTATCTGGGGATATTTATTCTTCACCAAACATAAACATTTATCTTATACTTTCTGCCTCGTAATACCATGTGGTATAGCATTTTATGATTTATTCAAGCTCTTCCAGAAAGCAAATTATTCCTTTCCTTATTTTATATCCTAATTCTGTTAATTCATATGTTAGAATTTCATTATAACATTTCTTGATCATATCTGCTTGAATAAGCTCCTTGATTCTGGTTGCAATAATTGTCCTGCTGGACCCCGGAATAGATTTGACAATGTCATTGAAATTCTTTCTAGTATTATTATTTCCTATTATACCCAGAATTAACATCGTGTATCTTTTTCCGATAAGCCTGAAAATAGGCAGTGATGGGTCTATGCATATGGTTTTCCCGTTCTCATGAAGCATGCATGCGTTTTCAATGTTCTGATCCATGCAATATAATGCCATTTCATATTAATATCTTTAATATTCCGGGTTGTTAGACGTCGATGAAATCAATGAGCGCTTATAGCTTGTACACATTTTTAATTATTTTTTGTTACTATGTTTCAGGAATAAAATAGAGGACATAAATAAATTCCATATAAAAACAATTCAGTAAACTCATTAATATATGAGTAGTTACATACAAATATTTATATACTAATAACAATTAAATTATCATGGCAAAGAAAGATTCTGAAATTACAACGAGCCTTCTGCCGCGGCTGGACAGGCTGCCATGGAGCTCATGGCACTGGAAGGTCTGGTTTATTTTAGCCGGTGGAATGCTGCTTGAGGGTTTTGTGCTTTCTGTTGGAGGTTCCACGCTATCAACGGTGGAAAAGCTTTTCAGCCTCACAAGTGAGGAAACTGTTGCGCTTACGCCTATATTCCTTGTTGGTGAGATGATCGGCGGAATTTATCTAGGATCCATGGCCGATATCAGGGGAAGGAAACAGTTATTTATAATAACAATGGCTATTATCGCTGGAGGTTCCCTTCTATCTGCGGTATCCGTGGATTACCCCATGCTTGCACTATCAAGGGCAATAGCAGGATTCGGAATAGGAGGTGAGCTAGGTTCTGCAATAGCAGCTCTGGAGGAATTCTCGCCTTCAAAGAACAGGGGATTCTCAGTGGGAACAGGAAACGGTGTCATGTTCGATTTCGGGACATTCATAGCAGGTTTTGTCTCATTCTTCGCAATTGCCTATCTTCCGGTAAGCTTCGGATGGAGGATAGCGTTTCTCACTGCATTTGTACTTGCCGGATTCATCTTCGTTGCAAGGCTTGACCTGCCAGAATCCGTCCGTTACCTTCTGAGAAAGGGGAAGATAAAAGAGGCAGAGGACATAGTGGATGGCATAGAGGCAGAGGTGAAAAAAACCGGGAAAAAACTATCCGATGTTGCAGCTACTGTAAATATTCCCACTGATGTGGGAAAGGCCACGGCATCAGAGGGCTTCAGCGTCATATTCAAGAAATACAAAAAGAGGATAGCATTATCATGGATTCTCAACTTCTGTGAGACATGGCCATACTATGCTGCATTCTCAATCATACCGCTGATATTCACAAATATATACCACATACCATCAAAGGATACAGGGCTTATATTGAGTGTTGTCCTAGGTGCAGGTGTTCTCGGTGTACTTGTATGGGCCTTTCTTCTTGATATCATAGGCAGAAGGCCGGTTATAATGATAACATACATAGTTGCAGGAGTTGTAGCAATAATTTTGGGGATTGTTGTGCATTCAATAGACTTTGTTGTTTTCATTGCAATACTGTCTTTAATGTACTTCTTTACATATGCGGCGGCTGCACTGCTTTATCCACAGATAGGCGAAATGTTCCCCACAAGGGCAAGAGGGTCAGGGCTCGGAACTGCAATAGGCTTCGGAAGGCTCGGTGGGATAATAGGGCCTTTCGTGCTTCTTGCACTCCTGAACTATGGATTACTGTATGTTTTTGTTGTTACAGGGGTAGTACTGATTATAGGAGGCATTGCAGAGGTTGTTCTCGGCCCAGAACTGAAAAGGGAGAGCCTGGAAAAAGCCTCAAACGATACCTAAATTTTTAAAAATTCAAATAATTTTTTTTCCTCATTGAAGCTTTCAAGAACAAGGTCTGCATCCTTTAGGTCAGTTGATTTATACACGCCGGTTGCCACCCCTATAGCATTCACAGAAGCATCCCTTGCAGCCCGTATATCCAGCGGTGTATCACCTATTAGATATATGTCTTCCCGTGCAATGGGTTTGCCGAATCTCTGTATGGCATGGTCAACAAGCTCAGAGCGTATCCTGCTGTCATCACCGTAGCCCCCGGCAACAAAATATGATGATATGCCTGACCTTTCAAGGCGCAATGTTGCTATGGCTTTCAAATTGCCTGTTAAAATTCCCAGGCTGTAAGTGCTTCTGGCAAGTTTTTCCAGAACCGGCTCAACATTTTCCAAGAGTTTGTAATCATCTGGCTTTAAATTTGCCGAGACATATTCAGCCATGGCAGAAAATGCCTTCTTCATGTTATTCTTGATCTGGTCATCCGGCACGTTTTCTTTTTTCAAAAGTCCGTATAATATTCCTGTATCGGTCATTCCATGCCTGGGGAATGAATATATATCAACATTTTCTCCATAAATCGACTGGCAAACATAGTTGAACGATGCAGTATGTGTAGGTGATTCATCCATTAGTGTTCCATCAATATCAAATAATAATAATTTAGTCATATAAGGAAATCATGGGGTAGGATATTAGTTTTATCAAGATAGGATAAATGTAAATAGATTAAGCATTAGATAATTGTTTTAAGTTCTCTAATAAACCTTGAAAGCTGACATATACTTTTTTCAGGGAATTATTATTGATCTGCACATCATCATTTCTCTTGCCTCTGGGAAACATTATTCCCTGTGCAGGATTTTTAATCCTGTGGTCACATGCATTTCTGTATACAGCCAAAGTTCTAATTTCCCTATCTACCTTTTTTCCCAGCATGCATCCTTCAAACTCAATTTGCAGAAAATCATCATCCTCTCTGGATTTGCCAGTTGTATGAGTGTTAAGACCATTATTATATTCCTTTGCAACCCAGTAGTTGAATAAAGCCATATACATTGCACTTATGTATCTTCTGATCAGAACCTCATTGGTTTCTCCCGTATTGATCCATTTAAGAATTATACTTGGGTCCAGATCCTTTATTCTATCAGTCCCTTGATGCAAGTGACGGCCACCTTTCCCTTTATTGTAGTTTCGTTTGATAAGAACTCAAGTTCCAAATCTTTCCATTCATCCCAGTCACAGCCATCGAAAATCACATCTATATATGATATTTTATCAGAGTCATCATAATAAACTGGTCTTAATATCGGCTGTCCATATTCTGGATGTATCTCCATGCTATTGAAAAGAATGTCAAGGAGTTCTTTAATTTGATCTGGCTTTAAATTATTTTCTATATCTAATGCTCCATTCTCATCGCAAAAATATTTGAGTGCGTTCTCTGTATTATTTAAATAAACATCTTTTATTTCTAAATCTGTTGTTGCCGACATCATATTTATTACCTCATCGATTCAATTATCTTATCAAGATCATCAAATATTTTTTTTATAATACAACTGTCGAAATCCTTAGTTCGGGATACACAGGATATCTGTGATTTTACTGGTTGGGCTAATTTCTCTATTTTTATGTCAGTAATAAATTCCTCACGGAGATCCTTTAATCCAGTGTCTCCATCCAGTATACGCAGGGATGCATATTTTGGGGCTTTCATTGTTTTTAAATTATTTAGTCCGGTGAAATCCTTATAATTTATGCCACTGACGATTTCATTTATTCCAACTTCATATGCGAACACGTCAGTGTAACCAAGCTTGTGAATAAAGTCGTTCAGCTTTGAATATATTTCCTGTGATAGTTCTAAATCCTTTGTATTTGGCATTTCAACCTGGAATCCACCTCTTTTTAGATCACTGTAAACCAGATTGAATATGACCA
>JAKAAE010000113.1 GCA_021797225.1 Thermoplasmata archaeon
TCCGGATTCATTGTAGCAATTGCCAATATATCTGCCATTTTCATCATATAATTATATTATTAACAAATAAAAAGATTTCTATTACTTATTATTCATACTTATGATTGTTATGCATAAATATAACTTATTCAGATTATTATAGAATTAATATGCCTGATTTAAACTTAATCTATAACACGATATAATAATTCGTTATTTAATTGCTTGATTTCGATGATACCATTATTTTCCATGTATTTGAGATGTGCTATGGTTTCCATTATGGCAAAATTCTGCTCCATGTAATTCATGTCCCTTAATTTGCGCCCTTTGCTCCATTCAATTGTCTCTGCCAGGGTATATGCCGTTTTCCAGTCATTCAGATCATTTTTCATTACCTTAATTCTATTCCTATGATGCTGGATAATTTCATCTATCCTTTCTGTAAAATGTTCTATATTATCCCTGTGGCCCGGATATCCTATTTTAACATTGTATTTCCTTATTTTCTTCAGGCTTTCAATGTACATCCCGAGGTAATCAGCACCATTGCTATACACACTTATATTGGGTGATATATTTTTCAGTACATGATCTCCTGTAATCATTGCCCGGATATCCTCAAGGTATATGGCTACAGATCCTGGTGAATGCCCCGGAACATCAATAATTTCGGTATCTTTTATGTGCATATTATCGATTATATTCAAATCCAGTGAGGAGTAATAGTCTATGAATTGCAAGATAGGATTTCCAGCCAGAATCTTACTGAACAGGGCCTCCGGAACGCCATTAGAGATCATCAATGCTTTATAGTCCCTGAAATATTCTTCCCTGCTGTCTGTTATATATTTAATTGCATTGTAATCATTTCTGGAGATGTAAACAGGAATCCCGTGATTTTTTTTGAGGTAAAGTGCGCCTCCTATATGATCTATATGCAGATGTGTTATTATGCAGAAATCTATCCGGTCAAGGTTCACGGATTTTTTTAATTCACCATAACTGCTTTCAGACATTCCTGTATCTACAATATAATTTGAATCGCCGGAAATATGGTATATATTTGCAGTTTGCAGTGCCCTGATTTCTATGGGTACAGTAATTTTTTCAATAGAATTCATAATGGTTTATAGCAGAAAGGTAGTTAATCATTACCAGAGGAAGATATATACCAGGTATCTGCTTTTGCAATATATATTTCATTGATAAATTATTAATGGTATTTCGCATTTAACCTGATAATGCAGGGAAATATAGAAAGGGTCAGGATAAGGCCATTCAGGCGCATACTGGGAACTGCAATTATTTCTTTTTCCATGAATTCTACCCTTAGGTTCTTCATACCCGTGTTGATACCGTTGCTGGTGGCATCACTGAATATATCTGTTTACATGGCATCATTATTCATAACTTCTTACTGGATCGGCTACACAATTTTCCAGATTCCTTCCGGAATAATTGCTGACCGGGTCGGCGTGGCAAGGGTTGCAAAACTGTCATTCCTTTTTATGATTCTTGTTTTCTCACTTTTTTATTTCTCGAAAACTTCCTATGTAGGAATTTTAATAATTCAATTTTTCCTGGGATGTTTTTCTGCAACGGTTTATGTCTCAGATACATCTACAATCCAGAAATGGATTCCCGCATCGGGCAGGTCTACCTTCGTAGGAATTTACCAGACAGGATTTTTCATAGGGGCTTCACTCGGGGAATATTTTATACTGAGGGCTCTGGATATCAGCTTCGAATTCCTCTATATTTCCATCATGATAATCCTGATTATCGCTGCCATCATGAACTTTCTATTTATCAGGGAACCCACAAGAAAGAAATCCAGAGAGCGTACCCGCATCGATAAACGAATCCTGTATGTTGCCATGATCAGGTTTTCTGCTGGTTTCCTCTATATTGGGTTCATCACATTGTTCACAACTTTTATTGTCTTTGATCATATCATACCCTATTCCAGTGCCTATCTCTATGCATGGATCCCGGCAGTGGGTGGCATAATAACATCCCCTATCGGGGGATTGATATCCTCAAAAATAAAACGCGGAAAATCACTGGTTTCAATAATTCCGGTAATTGTTCTCGGGTCCACAATAATATATATCGGCTATGCGCCTGTTGCCGTTATATTCGGCATATCATTTCTTTCCGGGATGCTCTATGGACTTTATGCCGGTCCCTCAATGGGGATGGCATCTGATTTCAGCGGTGGTGATCATAATCTTGCATCGGCGAGCAGTATACTGAATTTCAGTTCACAGATCGGTGGAACCATATCTCCATTGATTATGGGATATTTTTTCTCCATCTATGGCAATTTCAGGCTGGCCTTCACCATTGTGGCAGTTATATCAATAATTATTGTATTGATTCCATTGATTAAAATAAAATTCTAATATTTCATGGTTCTCAGGCTGGTTTTATCAATTTTCCCGACGCTTGTCATGGGCATTTCCTGAATAATCCTGAACTCTACCGGAATCCACCATTTCTTAATATGCCCTGAATTTACCCTTGAATGCATGAATTCCTTCAGTTTATCTATATCTATGTTTTCAGAGGCCTTTATCCATGCAACCGGGCTCTCCCCCCATTTTTCATCTGCAATAGCGGTTACAGCACATACCTCTATTCCCGGAAATTCTGATATTATGGATTCAAGAATGGATGTTGGTATCCATTCGCCGCCGCTCTTGACAACATCCTTGATTCTGTCCAGTATTTTTATTCCTCCGGTTTCCGTGAGCATTGCAACATCACCGGTTTTAAACCAGTTGCCTTGGTATTCATTTCCATCCTTCCGGTTAAGGTATCTACCCGGCAGCCACGGGGCGTTGATCCACAGTTCCCCGATAACATTGTTTCCAAGTATTTTACCGGATTCATCCCTCACGGATACATTGACCATTGGAACGGGATGGGTTACAGAGCGCAATGATTCTATATCGGTTTCTTTTCCCATGGATATGGATGTTGCAAGCATATCTGTTCCGCCATATATGGTAGAAAATTTTATATTCTTTGCCCTGAGTTTGCTGGCTATCCCACTGCTGATTGGTGATCCTCCTATTAACATTTTGAGCCCGTTTAAATGGTTACCGGTATCATGGGAGAGCAGGTCATAAACCATTGTAGGAACTGCATTGAGCCATGTAACCTTCTGATCCTTTATGCTGGAAAGGACATTTTCCGGATTGTATTTCCCGGTTATCACATAGTTCGCACCCAGATACGCGGCATGGAATGCAGAACCCCATGACCATATATGATAGAATGGTATCAGTGAAAGTATAGTATCATGATAAGCAAGTGATGCCGGTGATTCGAACATTCCCAGTTGATAGAGTATGCTGAGGGCACCGTTAACGGCCTTTTCATTGGTATATAAAACCTCTTTGGGCTTTCCGGTGGTTCCGGAAGTGAAGAGTATGGAATAATTGTCGGTACCTGAGGTAATTTCCTCACGGTGCTTATCGCTGACAAGCAATTCATCAAATTCCATATATCTGTCATTATGTCCAATGGATATTACATGGTCATCCGGAAATTCTTTTCCTATTCCTGCATTCAGGAAATCTGCGGATGCGAACATGTATTCTGCCCCAGATTCTTTTACAGTTTCCATCGCCATCTTCCACGGAAGTTTGATATTGACCGGATAGATTATTGATCCTGTCATACTGGCTGCAAACAGAAGTTCCATGAATTCCGTGGAATTGTAATCGGCAACAGCAAATACTGACCCCTTTGAAATTCCCATTTTATTCATGGATGTGGATATTTTGGAAACGTTTTCATAAATCTCCCTGTATGTTAATGTTTTTCTGGATATTACCCTATTTTCAGGAAATAAAACAGATGCACGCCTCAGAATATTCATTACAGTAAATCCTTCTCCCATATTACCACCTAATTTTTCAGACTCCTTTCCTCCCTTTCAACCCGTATTAGAGACTCTGAGGATTCAATGGTATCTCTGTCGTAATCACCCTTTTTCACATATCTCAGGAAATAAAGGTTCCCTGCCTTTATAAAATCATTATTCCCGGTTTTGTTTCCTATATGGAGAAGCAGTATAGCTGCCATTGAATTTCCCATTACATCCATGAGATACTTTGCATGGAACTGTGCTTCGGTGTTATCCATTGACAGAATACTGTCAATACTTTCCTTCAGTAACTTATAGCAGGAATCTGCAGTTTCTTTTCCCCCGGTTATCTCTGAAACAGTTTTCTGGAAATCCTGCAGCATTCTGATATGGGCTTTTTTCTTCATAATGGCTTCCAGCATATCAAGAGCCTGTATATTGCTTGCACCTTCCCAGATAGGTGTTATCAGTGCCTCCCTGTGCCAGCGTTCTATTGGAAATTCTGATAGAAATCCGATCCCACCGTGGAGCTCTGTGGCCATTTGCGTGATAATCGAGGATGAATTCGCTGTAATGTTTTTTACTATATGTGTCATCAATCTGGTATAATTGTAATCATCATCATATGGCGGTTTTGATTTTATTGACCTATCAAAAAGTTCTATTGATTTGAATGTGAGTGCAATAGAACCCTCAAGAAGTACTTCCATATCCAGCAGATCCCTTTTTATCCCCGGATGATCCAGCAGTAATGATCCGAAGGTTTTTCTCTTCATTGAATAGTAATATGCTTCCAGGTATGCCTTTCTTGCTATTCCGCATGCCGCCGCGGCATTATCTAGCCTTGACACCATCAGGTCTTCGGTTATATAATAAATTGCCTTTCCCGCATCTCCGAGCATCTGTGCCTCTGAATTTTCCAGTTCTACCTCTCCGGATGGCACGCTCTTTGTTGCGCTTTTTTCCTTTAGCCTTCTTACCCTGTAATTTAAATTGCCCTCTATATTCTTCCTGGGAAGTACAAACAACGATAAACCCTTTGCACCGTGGTTATCACCATGAAAAGCAGATGTAAGTGACACATCCGCAAGGCCCGCATTGCTGGCGAAATATTTATCGCCTGTGAGGTACCACTGATTATTTCCGGGTTCTGCAATGGTTTGATTGGCTCCAAGGTCACTTCCGCCCTGTATTTCGGTAAACCATGTTGCTCCCAGCAGCAGGTTAGTGGAATCCCCGATCAACCCGGAAACGTAATCCCTGAATCTATCAGGGGCATACTTATGCAGTGCATATGCAGTCTGGTGTGTAAGTGTTATTATACAGTATATGCCAGGGTCCGCAACCAGATAGCCCATGGCATAATGTTCTATAATGGATTTCCCATGGAAATATGGCCG
>JAKAAE010000114.1 GCA_021797225.1 Thermoplasmata archaeon
GCAATGCAGAATTTAAAGAACTATGTGGGAGCCATAATAGCCTATGAGAAAGCTATCTCTCTTGATCCTGATGACCCAAATTTTCATTTTAACCGTGCAACTGCACTGGATTCCATTAAGCGCTGGGACGACGCCATAAAGGAATACGATGAGGCAATCAGACTAGACCCACAGAAATCCTATTATTATGGCAACAAGGGACTTGATTTAGCAGATCTCCAGCGTTACAGTGAGGCAGCTGATGAATTTAACAGAGCAATAAAACTGGAACCGGAGAATCCCTATTATCATTATAGTAGAGCGAGGGCACTAAATGCTTTAAAAGAATATAAGGAGGCAGAATCGGAATTCCAGGAATCAATCAGGCGTGAACCAGACAATTCAGGGTTTCATTTCGGCAGAGCTGAGGCATTGAACGAGTTGAAACTTTACGAAGAGGCAATAAAAGAATATAGTATATGTATACAGCTTGATCCTAAGTATATGGGGGCTTATTACAATAGTGGACTTATATTATCAAAGCTGGGTCGTTATAAGGATGCCGTTAAGGAATTTGATGCGGCAATCAAATTAAAACCGGATAATCCAGGTTCCTACTATAATAAGGCTGTTGCTTTAAAGCATTTAGGACTTTACAACGATGCGTTAAACAGCATAAATATAATATATAACACTGATGAGGTAGAGCCATTTTTAATTTATGCGGAGCTGATGTTTTTATTGGGAAGAGATAAGGAGGCCAGAAAGTTATTTTCTGAGGTTTTTGATGAGGGTAACATCACAGAAGAAGATATATGTGAAGCCTTGAATAACCAGTTAAATAATGAAAATTCCCGACAGGAAGTAAAGGTAATAAAAACAATTATGAAGATGTACTGTAAATAAAAATATTATATTTTGATTTTAAGGCAGAAGCATATAACTAATTCAGAATAATCACTAAAACTAGTATTTATTAAAATCCCATTTATACATTTAAAAAAAGATAATAAAAAATAATTCCATTATCGGAAATTATATATTCCAATTGAGATGTACAACTTATCAATAAAATCCAAAAATTTATTAATATTAAACATTTATATTATTAAAGGAATGCCTCTGTTTCTTAAAAATAATGATTAATATGGCAAATAGGATTCATAATAAGATAAGTGTCGCCCTTGTGGGATATGGTTATATTGCAAAGTACTGGGAAAAGGCAATTCTGGATGATGGTAGAATGAATATTTACGGAATTTATGATAAGGGCATTGCCGAATCTAACCTCCCCGACCATAAGGTATATAAAAGTCTGGCGAGTCTCTGTGAGGACAATCAGATAAATACATGCATAATATGCACACCAACAGAGGATCATTATACAACCGCAATGGAGCTCTTATCATCGGGAAAGAATATTGTGATGGAAAAACCATCCGTTCTGAATATGACAGAATACAATGACTTAATAAGAAAGGCGGAGGAAAATCAAGCATTGATTTATAATGCATTCCACTTTGTCTATTCACCTGAAATTGCCTGGTTCCGTTCATCTTTATCAGGACTTTATGAGCGCTTTGGAAAGATTGGTAGCTTTTACTCCTATTTTTCTGATCCATATTATATTGGTGGAAAATTGAAGAGCAATGCATTGAGCCTTCTAGGCAGCTGGGTTGATAGCGGGTCAAATATTTTGAGCATGCTGTATTCTATATTTTCCCATATTTGGATGGATTCACTGACATTCGGTGACAGTTATGCTGGTCAATTCTCCGATTTATTTTCTACGGCTTCCCTGAAATTCGAGGATTCACATAACAATACCGGCTTTGGAAACACTGTTACTAACTGGGTCTCGAATTCATCCATGAAGTATACTGAATTTCTATTTCCTGACACGAATTCACAAATCCGGCTAAATCATTCTCAAATTGCAGTCACACTTACAGAAGGATCCAGCAACGAGATTCTGTTTTCATCAACCGTAGAAAATCGTCTTCTTGCCCATTACACCGGTCTTGTTGATGACGTTTATAAATCCCTGTCTTCGGGCACCGGTAATAAGGAATACGGAAAATTGGTATATGATACAATGTACGGTACAGTAAAAGAAGGTGGTAAGAATGCCTGAGAGCAGGTTTTCAAAAAAAACACAGCAAGCTATTAAAAAGTTTACTGATAGGGTTGAACCATTCAAGGTATTCAATCAGTGGCGTGATGGAATAGCCAGCGGGAAAATAGATCGCAAAGTGATAGTTTTTTATGGTGTTGGGGGAATTGGAAAGTCAAGACTCATATCGGAGCTCATGGCTACCCTAGACAAAAGAAACAAGAATGCAAATGAACTTACAGTAAACGTTATCTTTGCCGGCATGGATATACACGAATATAATTCACCCGCAGCAGTTTTGCTTGGTCTCAGGAAACAGATAAGGTACCCGTGTGTCCTTTTCGATTATGGACTGGTCAAATATCTATCATCAATAGGGAAGACTGCCGATCAGATTAAGGAATTCATACCTAAAAATAGTGTTCTCTGGGATATAACCGGTGATGTACTTGAAGCCATACATATTCCAGTTGGCCTAGTGGACAAAATCGCAGTCAGGCTCAGGGAAAAATATTCCATACAGTTCAAGGAGTACCATGATGAGATTGAAGCAATAGATGCCTGCAAGAGGAATCCGGAGGCAATATCGGAGAGGTTACCGCATCTACTTGGTATAGATATTTCCATAGCATCCCACAGCAAGGGTTCAATATTTGCCATCTTTCTGGATTCATATGAATCCATATATAAAAGGCAGGATTTTGAATTATTGAATAGCGATCCGGATGAATTCATACAGGAGCTTGTAATCTCTTCGGAAAGAACACTGTTTGTAATAGGGAGCAGGGAATATCTGAAATGGGAGCAGAAAGACCCATCGTGGAATGAGATACTGGACCAGCACATACTGGATTATCTCAGCGACCAGGACTCAGACTACTTCCTTAAATCAGTGCCTATTCCGGACGAATCAATCAGAAAGTCAATAATAACAAGCAGCAAGGGTCTTCCACTATACTTAGATCTCTGCGTTGAAATTTATTTGAGAAATAAGGATAATAACATTTCAGGATACGATTTTATGATTCCTACCAATGAGATTATACCCAGATTCCTGTCGCACCTTTCAGAAGATGAAAGGACATTATTCACTGCATTATCCTATCTGCATTTTTTCAATTTTAACATCTTCGAGATTCTGGTAAAGGAGCTCAATATACCGGTTGCCCTTTCAAACTTTGAGGAGATAATAGACCATTCATTTGTTTTAAAGGTGGAAGAAATAGAGGGAGTATACAAAATACATGACAATTTTTATGATTATGTAATAAACAATCCGGCGATAAGTGGCAAATCCATAATCATGAATAAAATCTTTTCAGGTGTGATAGACTACCTTGACGATAATAAACATGATATTCCCTATAACTCAATAGTAGTTTTTTATCCCAACGTTATAAATCTTCTTTCATATATACCGGAACAGGGCATCAGTAACGGCGAAAAATTCCTTGAGCTATCAATATTCCTTGTAGATGCCGGATACTGGACTATAGTTGGCAATATTATCAGTAAGATTATTAAAAAGCATCCGGAAGATGGTCGTATTCAATTCCTTTTAGCAGTATATTTCAGGAGGATTGGGATGCTGGAGAATAGTATTAGAATGCTTAAAAGTATCAATTCAGACAACACATTATTCGGTAATTATAAAGATTATGTGACCTATTACAGTGCGGATACACTGCGTGTTATGGGCAATTTTCCTGATGCATTGGACACGTTTAAGAAGATATCTAAAAAATATAAAAATAATAAGGATGAAGAACTTTACATTAAATCCCAGAATCAAATAGGAGACCTCACTTTTCTTTCGGGCAAATTTTCTGATGCAATGGCGATCCTTGAATCAATATCCGGGGAACAGAAGAGGGATTCTGTACTTTTTGCAGAAGCACTCAGGATTGAAGGACACATATACAGGTTTAATTTTATGTTAGAGGATGCCATTGGAAAATATTTTAATTCCATGGAGCTGGCAAGAAAACTCAATATTTTGGGTTTGCAAGGTGAATTATATAACAATCTAGCAGAGTCTTACTGCTGGTTCGACCCGGAAAAGGCTATTGAGTATGGGCAGAAATCGCTGGAGATTAATCACTACCTCAATGCACCGGTAGAATACGGCAAAACTTATGCAGCTCTGTCTATAGCTAACTCAATTAGAGGTAACTTTGCCTCCAGTTTGAAATATTCTGATCTGGCACTTGCAACTCAGGAACAGGTCAAATATCCTGGTGGGATGGTATATGCACATGGAAGTTACTGCCTTATATATCTTAAGACTGGAAATACAGATAAGTTCATGGAACACTACAGTGAAATGAAAAAACTAGTAGGCAAACTGGGAGCAATAGAATATACTATGCTTCCATATTATGTGTATCTGAATGCGCCGGAACTTAAGAATATGGAAAAGGATCTACAGTGGCTTGATTATGGCAAAACCGTGAAAAATATAAAGGAAATACTGAAAATGTAGATTGAATATTGCCGTATTATAAAATAACATTAGAGAAACAGTGCGGTAGAATGGTAAATATTACTGTGTCTTCTCATTTACTATGAGTTTTAAATTATTATTTAGAGATCACATCAATTTAATAGTTTGTCTATATCTAAATTGCCGATGAACAGGAGCTTAATTCTGGATCACATACTGACTGTATGAGATGATATTTATAGAAAAGCTAAATATTGGTTCAATATAAAATATTATTAGTTATATATCAACCACTATTCGTTTTAAGAATTTCATAATTTAGTTATTGTTGATACAAATCGAAACTTACAATCATATCAAAAACATCCTATAATAAAGGAAACATTAGCCATAAGTTTCCTCTAATATAGGAATAATTAAATAACAATTACAGATAACCTGGTATGGCTGACTCTATCCAGCTTATGAATATTTTAAGGGATCAGAAAGATCGCATGATGCGTTTGATATCTAATGATAAAATCATAAAGAGAGAATTGCCATTCGATATAAATTCATTAACATTAGGGGCTGCGGTTATAATATTAGGACCGAGAAGGTGTGGCAAATCTACATTTTCATTTGACATACTTAAAAATAACAAATTTGGATATGTTAATTTTGACGACGAACGGTTAAA
>JAKAAE010000115.1 GCA_021797225.1 Thermoplasmata archaeon
CAGACCATTTACTATCAAAATCATTGAATGGAATGATAATACAGATATTCTCCTATATGATAGCATATATCATTGTAAATATGATAATTGAATCCATGGGGATTATGGTTTCATTCCCTGAGATTGTCAGGGGCATAAGGCACGGGTTTATAAGATATTTCAATAATATTTGCAATCTTGATTTATCTAAAATATAGTTAAAATAAATCTGTACGGCACCCCCGGAGGGGGAATGCCTTACGCCCTTGCCAGTAAATATTATAAACTTTTATTTAGGAATTTCTGATATTTCTGGTATTTGCTCTTTATTTTATATCAACTGATTGATGATCAACCTCTCAATGATAATAATTATCATGGATTATGGAGTAAATGGTAATGGGATGGAAGGAGAACTGAAGCAGAATGTTTTAATATTGGAAACTGGTAAGAGACACATATTCTATAGATACACTTATATAGAATCATATATTATTATTACTATTATTATTATGAAACTGATATACGTGATAATAGCATCGATAATGGTGGTTGTAATGTTTGTAATGATTGCATATTCGCCTGAACCCTTTAACAACATTAAAAATAGTAATAGTGTTGCCAGTCCATCTGTTAGCACGTCAGGGGTTAAATTGATATACAATCAGCTCTACCAGTTTAAAGGAACTGGAGGAACGGTTTACTACAATTTCTCTGCATACCATACATCAGGGTCGAACTATGTAATTTACACAGTGTTTGTATACATAACGGCCAATTCCAATAGTGGCTATTGGGTAGCAGGAGATCGGCCGAACGCTGGACAGTGGTCAGGATATGCGGCTTTTTCAAACCCAGAATACGGGTGTAACCCCGGAGCTACCGGGGATATCAGTAACGGGAAGTTTAATCAATTTCAACCAAGTAACACGATGGATGAGGGTAGTGCAGGTACAATAACAATAGGAATAAGTGCAACAACAGGTGCAACGGCTTACGACTCGTCTCTGTCAGGCACATATTCGGTACAATGCTCATATAACGTTCCGATGTTTAAACTTGAACCAGTATCAATGACAGACAGCAATGCAAAGCTTGAATTCTCAAACAATCAGGCACTACACTGCGGCAATCCACTATCAACATCCTTCTCTAATGCCGTGTCCGTAAAGGGCGTTGGGCAAAGCAATAGCATATCAGTAGATACTGCAGGCCATTTTGCCCATCACTCTGGATGGTTTAATCTCAATACAAATTATTATTGGGTCACACACTCTTATAGTTACGAAATTAATAAATGAGATGATTTAAATGTCAAAGTTAAGAAGTATTGTACTTATTTCATTGATTTGCCTAGTGGTCATTTCATCAGGTATCATCTATTACCACAGTTACGTCGAAGAACATTCCAGTTCAATGATTGGCGTTTCCGTGAATCCAAACGTAACTAATAATAACAGAACCCTTGTTATTCATATAAACGCAATCATAAATTCCACAAATGAATTTACAAAATTTGATTATAATGAGCGTACATACGTTGAGGGGCTCCACGTTTTTTATGCAGGAAAAAACAAGTCTACGGTGCCCGGAATTATAAATCATAGTATAATTCCCAGCCAACAGCTTTGTGGGTTTATACATTTTAATATATCTAATCATCATCCAAACGCTGTTATTAACTGGAATAACACAGTATATAATTTCAACAATTCCAGTTATATGCATGCACCCAATGGATATTATATTATTACAGCCAGTATGGTAAGTAACGGTGCAGTGCCCGTTTTACATATCCCGAAAGTGATGATACGGGTGGAGAATAGCGATATAAAAATAATACCGATAGGTGGAACATGATAGCCCCAAACACTCTTTCAGAAAATGATGCGATGATGGTTATTAAATCCATATCCAAAACGTACGGAATAATGGATAAAACCAAATCTCTATATAATCTAACTATTACCCTGAAGAAGGGCAAATGCATCTGCCTGGTTGGAAGAAACGGTGCTGGCAAGAGTACTGCACTGAAAATAATTGCAGGGCTGATTTCACAGTCGTCTGGAAATGTGACGACCGGAAACAGAATTGGCTATTTACCAGAAACCCTTGGTATATACCCAAATCTCACGTTACGGGACAATCTAAAATTCTTTGCACGTTTAACTAGAAATATGACTCCTATGGATCGGCTTCTAACAAAACTCGGCCTGCCAGTTTCGTCAAACCCGCTGGCATCAAAACTGTCCAAGGGGATGAAAAGAAAGCTTGCGTTTGCCATGATTATGGTTCAGAACCCAGACATATATCTTCTGGATGAGCCATTCGAGGGTGTTGATTATATCTCAGCAAGGTGCATGATAACCATTATAAATGAACTGAAACACAATAATAAGGGCTTCATTATAAGTTCACACAGTTTTTCTTACCTTGATGAAATAGCCGATGAGGTAATGTTACTGGATAACGGAATTACGAAAAAAACATTTAATTTACCATATAGCGGTTTAATTATAAGATTCAGTAGTGACAGGAAAAATGTGGATAAAATAATTACAAAGCTCGGTCTCAGGGCAAATTTTTCGAAGTTCCCAGATGTTCTGATTGAAAACACTGAAAATCCAGAAACGGTCATCAGGAATTTGATGGACAACGGTCTATTTCCAGCGGAATACAGAAATGTCTCACTGTCTGATATTATAAGGGGTAATGACATTGAATAATTTATCGATTGTACAAGCAGAGTTTATAAAAGAAATAAAGGGTATAAGGGGGTCTATAATGGCACCTGCCCTTATAATTACAGTCTTTCTTCTTGCCATTCTATCATCAACAGAGTCGTTATCCTCCCCGGTTTATGCCCATGTCCCTCTTCAATTAACCATGATAAATATGATTACATTTTTCCTTGGGTTTTTTATAATTTTCATGATTTATCCATCAATTTCTGTTGCGGATGATGTAGAAAACAACACAATGAGTATGATTTTACCATTTCTGGGAGATGACACCGCGGTGATGTTTGGATACCTGTTATTTCAACTGTTTTTCGCCATTATTTTAATACTTGTCTCCATTGCTGGCATGGCTTTTGCAATGATACTTAATTACGGTACACTTGGTACAGCAACTTTGTTGAAGGTTCATACAACAATTTATACATATTATTTCTTCCCAATGAGACACCCTGTATTGATAAAACATATTTCATATTCTTATATCCACTACGGATTAGACCCAGGAGCTCTACTAATTGAGATTGGTCTTTTTTTTGCATCGATAGTACCGGAGATAATAATTGGTTTAATTTTCTCAAGGCTTGGTGGAAAGAAGGCTGTTAGTGTGTTTTTAAGTGTTCTTTATTATATAGTAATAATAAATGCATACCAGAAACTGATTACAATTCATTTCCATGGAATAACTGGCTACATTTACAGGTCATTGTTAGTTCTATCACCTGTTGCTGTGTTCAGCAACTCACCGTCAATAATCGGTGTTAAAAGCTTATTTGTAAAATTCGGAAGCGGTTTTTATTACTTGGGTTTTGTCTCAGATATACCCGTGTTTATGGCATTCACATCACTTTGCCTAATTTCCATTATATTACTTATTATATATTTCCTTCCTAGATTCGTTGAGGTGAAAAAATGGATAAAAAGGTAAGAAATATTATAATATCGGCCGCTATTATAACTATAATTTTCCTTGGAATAATATATGGAAGTAGCATACCGGCAAATAATACCACGGGACCTTCCGGTCCACATGTCCCTATTCCATCAGGATATGTGTTGTTCAATGACAATATTTCCGTATATCGGTCATCTGGGTCAAATTTTTCATTCAATCTCACACAGAAAAACATCACAAAAATCGTAATATATGCCTGTACCCATTCATCGCACACTTCAACAATGAAGATTTATTTTCCCAATGGAACAATGGAAAGTCGATCCCCGGAAGGAGGGATATCCGATACTTCAATTTTTCCATTAAATTCAAAATATCTTCCCACCGGAACATGGCATATAAATTTAACGACCAAGCATAATATGACGCTTTATATAAAAATAACAGCGCAATGAGGGAGAGGATAATGTTACGAGTATGGCTTCGATTTTTATAAAAATTGTGGGGAAAATATACACAGGGATCGTGTACTATATTCTTACAGGCATTTAGATTACCTCTCTTATATATTTATATAAATTATTCGTTATATATATCTCTTTAGATGTGTATAGACAATAGTTTTGCATTTATCCTGAAAATAACCTCGTTTTGTAGTTCTTTTTTAGAATTAGAATCTCCTTTATAGCCCTGGAACATTCACCTATTGTCTTTAAAATCCTTCCAAACAGTTTCCCTGATGATCTGGTCATAATGGACAGGAGGGTATAGGCCGCCATAGTGATCCTCGCGTGTATAAGCGACCCTTCACTATCCCGTACCTGGTACTCTCCCAAACCTATAGCCTTTGCATCCTTATGAAAGTTTTCTATTGACCATCTGATACTCCATGCATTTATCATTTCTTCACCGGAAAGGTAATCTGATGCTATGAATTTCTTCCTTTTATTATCAGGATTGTAGAGAATTATAAGGTTGACAGGATTTCCATTTGATAAATATACTGTAAACTCCCTCTGGAACGGGAACTCCTTTAAGGTATCAGAATTGATGTTGGATAGTGATTGTTAAACAAAAATCTTTCCATTTCATGAGACATTTATCCTCGACCTCCTATAATAATTGTGTTTTCTTCTTTTATAGCTGTCCTTAAGATTCTTTATAAATCCTCTGTAATACTCCCTGAAGCTGTTGTCATTATTCCATTTATCCAGGAACTGCAAAGGCGAATAGTAATCAAGGGTAGAATGTGGCCTTATATTATTGTAATCATAGAATGCTCTTTCTATTATTACTTTGCCATCACTGAAATTATTGATTTCATTGATCCATATGTAATCAGTCTTAATTGAATTATGGAAACTTTCAATATCACCATTCTCCTCTGGTGTTTCCCTTTCTATGTATTCATGGTTAATTCCCATTGTTTTAAGATAGTTATTGAACTCCTTAGAGATATACTGTGGACCATTATCTGTCCTCAATGTAATATTGTCAGGTACTATGCCATTGAACTTCCTTATTATTGAATCGTCCATTGCATTTATAGCATCCTTAGCAGTGCATGATGTATTATAGTTATAGCCATACC
>JAKAAE010000116.1 GCA_021797225.1 Thermoplasmata archaeon
CATTATTATACATCTCATCCACTGAACTCACCTTTTCCTCCTCATATAATTTTTTTTTAAAATTTCATTTGCTATGGTCATTTCACCTATTATTGATTTAAGATTTTCAACTTCTTTAACTAAAGCCTTATCAGGATCCTTCCCTTCCAGACCCTTTCTTCCACCTTCCAAGAACTGCTCCTTCCATTTATAGAACATTGATACTGCTATTCCATGCTCCCTGCATATCTCTGCTATTGTAATGTTAGGGTTCTGGAATGATTCCATTATAATATTGTACTTCTCCTCGCCTGTATATAATCGTCCCGGCATTTACATTACCTCCCTTATATATTTATATAAATTATTCATTATATATATCTCTTTACATGTGTATAAGTTTAAACTATCCATAACCATCCCTGTTATCTTCAGATGGAAATATAAAATGGATGAGATCACAATAGCATAGGAATTAAGCGAATGCTAATCTAGTCGAACAGATTCTTTGATATATGGCACATATAGGAAATTGTATCTGTGCCCTTTATGCATATCTGTTCAGTTTTAATTGCCTTCATAAGCAACATTTTAATAACACAAGTGCATATAAAATTTCGTTTTATCCGTATTCCTTTAAATTCCTATTTAGTTGATACCTAAATAATATATTATGGCACAAGGTTATTAGTAATGATAACTATACCCGTGACCATACTCTCTGCCCTCAAGGTATCATTAATCACATCTTCCTATATCCTTGCGAACATCGCATTCGACTATTTAAGCCCAGTTGGATATTCCAGCCCGGTTCGGGCAATGTTTACTGACCAATTTGGTCTTTTTGGCGCCGGAACAATAAGTACAATCGCATATGGAATCATAAGTCCTATATTGATAGTTGTCGGCTAGTTATGGATAATTGTTCCATTCAGCCTTGCATGCGTACGTGCAAAATACAGGGATTAATATTGTGTACAATTGAAAGAAGCTCATGAGGTGTAATCATTCTCCCAAGTGGCTGTTATTGAGTTATGTGGTTTGTGCTTTCAGAACGAAAGCACCACGTACCCATTATTAACATAATGTGAAATCTGTTCTCCAGCCGGAAGCAAAACTACGCCGAGTTTCTTCAGCTGTTCTTCCACATTATATATTTTGGCGATACCTATACAGGCGGAATCCACGGCATTTGCCTTGATCAATTTATCAAAATGATCCTTTATCTGGTCATCAAGTTTAAGTATATAGCCTTCGCTTGCCCCGTAGAACAAAACCTTAACATCTTCGTACCTGTTTTTCTCTATTGCCCTGGAAGCCGTGGCAATTCCAAGATCAGCTTTATCCTTATCCTTTTCTCCGCTTATTATTAGAAACAATACTTTTGACATCATACCAACATTATGTTATACATATTAAGGATTACCGAACATTCTATGGCGATCATTAACTGTTATTTCATTTGCAAAACAATTGACAGAGAATCCCAATATCATTGTTTCCATAAACGAAATTATATAATGAGCATTACACCCCACAGAAATTTGATTCGAAACATTGAATATTTAGGTGCCCAGAGCGTATTTACACGTAAAATTTCCAACACTCAATGATCGCCATAGAACTAATCACAAAGTTTTAATATTAAATATAGATTATAATTATAAGGAGGGTTTCAGAGAAATCAGATAATATTGTATTCTATTTAAAACGATTTCTGTTTTATCAGTCTCAGGAACGATGGAAACAATGGTATTTGATGAAATATCCAAAAGAATTATTCGCGATTTTCAATGGACAGGTGGTGAAAAAGTAAAGGATACATTCAATCTGTCAATATACAGGATAGCAAAAGACATTAATGTTCATCCTAAGATTGTAGAGAACAGGCTGAAATATATGATGGAGTTAGGTATAATTCGTGATGTTAAATATTATGCTGTTGACAGTTATATGCCATGGAGCCGGTATTTTATTCTCATTGCCGGTTCCATAAATATACCTGAAGGCATTAAGGAGCACTTTTGTGAGTTTCCGTTTATAGAACGCACAATATTTGGATCGCTCTTCAGGTACTCCCAACCATCTAATGGATTAATGACTATACGCGAATTCTGCAGCATCTCGGTTATAAGCCCGAACGGCGAAAATGTGGAGGATAAGGTTAAAATAATAAAAAATTTTTGTAGGGTTCCTCTTAAAATCATTTCTATAGTACGGGATCAGTCTGAAAATGGCAAATTATTGGATGAAAAGGATCTACGCATTGTTTATGCAATTCTAAAACAGTCGCCAATGAAAATAAACATTAATAAAATGGCACAGAGCATGAACATTCCTCTCAGGACATTGAGAAGGCATGTAAATCGCCTGTTGGAAGAGGGGGTTATATATGAGGAGGTATCATTGGATACAAGTAAGTGCAAGGGAATACTTTTACCCAGCGCAATAATGGAGGGACATATTGACAAATGGCTTCCTATGATATTGCGCTCAAAACTTCTAAGCAATTTATTATTGCTATACAAGAATTTTGCCACATATTCTTTTTATATTTTTAGTACTGATACATTCTCTCTCATGGACGAGCTTGCATCAGAGCTTATGAAAATCAATAGTGATGTACTTCTATCTTATAGAAATGGATCATGCAATAATCCTTTCGTGCATTACCCATGGAATATGAAAGAAATAGAGAATGAAAACGAGGAAACTGAAATTAAACAGGTATAAATGTATGTGAGAAATAAGAGAGCTCTTTCTATACAAGTAAAAATGCTTGGTGTCTGTGATAGTGTAATATATTTACAATACCTTTGCATTTATCCGGAAAACAACCCTGATTTATAGTCCTTTATGAGAATTTTAAGGCAGAACGGAATCGATAAGATAGGCCATAGATGGAGCGGGATGCACACCAGGCGAAGAACAGGAAGATCACAGACAGCAAAAGAAATGGGAACGTTTGGTGCACTCAAGGCATTCCTTTCCAATATGGAGAATAACTATTACAGTGAGAATGTTATTTTAGGGATTGATTTCATGAAGGAGTTCTCATCCATCATAGGGGAGGAAATGGATCAGGCATGGTGACTCATAAGGCTCAATCCATGAGATCCAACATGCGAAATGACAGGAGGAGAATGCCTGTTCTGCATGATCTTGTAAAGATTCTTGAAACACACAAGGAATTACCTGCAGAGGAACTGAGGGTATGGATAGAAGCAATCAAGATCTAAGACTATTTTGACGACATATGGTTATATGGTGTAGAATCACCAGGACGTTATAATCCAGCATTGAATGCCGCAGGAAATATCATAAAATCTAAAAAATGGCACAATTCAGCACTCAATGTACCGTACTACTTAAAATATATAATTGTTGATTATTAAAATATGTTAAAAATTAAATTTAAAACAAGACGCAGCATGTTAAGCCTGGCCCTTATTATTATAGTTGCATTTTTTATGGTCGCCAACATCCCACCAGCAATGTCCGGTGCCGGGGCAATGCCACATCCGGCACTAAACTCTCCGGCAGCGCCGGTATGGGGCTTCCAGGGGGCATATATGAACTATACCGTGACAATGACTAACAATACAGACAACATTACTCACTCCATCAATGGATATGAACAGTTTAATATCGTCTCTATTGGTCCAAATGGGAATTTTACTGTAGATGTATCGACAAATCTCACCTCCGGAAATTTCATCTTTGGGGCACAGCAATCCCCCTTTAACGGGACATTCAATACTCCTCCTGGAAATTTTCCTGTTTTGAATGCAACGGATATGTATAGTCTAAATACCGGCAAACTACCCCCGTCTATATTTCCTCCCAATATGACAGTAAAGACCGGTGTTACGGTTACTGTACCGGCAGGTAAATATGTAGCTGACGAAATATCAGGAAATAATATACTAGGTTCGAATTCATCATTAAAATTTTTTGTGGATAAAACTTCCGGCGTTCTTGTATATATGCATCTCAACGCTTCAGTAGTGGTGAGGGTGCAACCACAACAAGTGTCAGAGTACATGAATTATAGCATGTCTCTTTCCAGTACAAATATTCCCATGGCCACAGGGTCAAATGGGTTCTTAGCAGGGGACGTGTCACCAGGTGGAGCCAAAGTTATGGTAGATGGTACCCCGGTCCCGGTTTTTAACGGGACATTCAATACGTCACTTGCGCCAGGGGAATATTATATTACCGCCGTCATGAATGGATACCGTGAAAACATAACAACTGTTTCCATTACACAGGGGAAAAACACACACATAAGCATTACCATGTTAAGGCTAAAAAATTCATTTACCATTTCAGGAGATGTTACACTGAGCCCGGTGCCCTCTCAAAAACTTTATGTGATATCTGTATTTGTAGGTGGTTCGCCTGCATATGTCAATCCGGTAACAGACCAGTATAGCATAAATGTTCCTTCAGGAACATATAGAATATCGGCATTCTATCCCGGATATACGCCACAGGTATCAACTGTCAGCATAACCTCCTCGAAGACTATTAACTTCACACTACAAAAGCAGCCCAGCCCAACCTCTGTCATGAAAAATAACGATACAAGTGTAACCGGCTATAACGTAACAATATCAAAGATAATCAATGGCAAAGGTTTAATCGCAGTAAATTTCACAGCATCGAAGAATGGATCAATTTCAGTAACGCTTCCATATAAGGACATGAAAAATCTTACACCTTTGCAGGTACTTAACAGTTCAGTCTACATTAATGGGGTTAAGGACAAAAACTTCACTATAGCATTTTCATCTAATTTCACGGTTGTTCTAACAGTTTACAATATTCCTGCTGGAGACCCCATGCTTTATTGGCTTTACAGTCCATCAGCCCTTATCCCATCAACGTCGCATCCGGCGAAAATCCCACTACTTGACTATGCCATAATAGGGGGTGTTGTTGTCGCCACTGCCATAATAGGTATTGTAGCAGTAGAAAGGAAGAAGAAATAACTCCCTACCGGGTTTTTTACATGATAATGTAATTGTTTTACTGTAAATTTATAGTTTATTACCTACATTTTTATATTATTATTAATGAACTTGAGTATCCAGCTTTTTGCAAAGGTCAGGCTGGATGACAGTTTCTCAAAGCATTGCTTAATCCTCCTTTTCAGATCATATTCAGAATTTATTGCAGAGATGGATACAGCCCTCTTTACACTTTTCCATATG
>JAKAAE010000117.1 GCA_021797225.1 Thermoplasmata archaeon
ATTCTGATATTTCATTTGCCGGTTTTTTCAGTATCTTCTTCACTGTTTTCATAATAATTGAAAATTAAATCATTCTATAAATATGACATGGTAGGACAAAGATTAAGTATTGGAAACTGGTAAGATACTAAATAATATCTTATTCCTTATTTATATAATTATCTAAATGTATAATGAAGGGTGTAACAAAAATGTAGTAGATAAGTGATAAATGAAATAATAAAATTTTTATTTTCAATTAACATATTTTTACTCTTCAGTAGAGAGTGTTGAAGTTTCTACTGGTTTATTTTCTTCTATATTTTCGGTATATATTTCCGGTGTTAACCTTGTACCTTTTGGTTCAGGGCCTATATACTGACCTATACCCACTATTACGGCACCTATCATCAACAGTACTGCAGTTGAAAACCATATATTTGTGGGTGTATCTATTGATGAAAACAAATACTGGTGCATCAACGGCACATATATGGAAAACCAACCACCTATGAATATTCCAGAAGAATAGCCAAAGCCGACTCCAGAGGACCTCATGGACGTTTTGAATCTCTCTGACAGGTATACAGGAACTATGCCCCATGGTGCCTGTGTTATGAAGCCTGCAGTTAGGACAGATATATATGTTAACATCACATTTCCAGTCTTTGCACCGTAAAATATTCCGTAAAATGCCGGAACCGCAAGTATCAATGTCAGTATTGACCAGATTAATAGTAATCTTCTTCTTCCCACCTTCTGGGAAAGTGCACCGAAAAATATTGCCCCTATGAACGCAGAAACCAAGGAATAAGTATATATTGTTGTCGCACTTCCAAATGATAGAATGCTCGGCTTTGATTCAAGTATTGTTGGAACAAAAGCAAATAATGAATATGCAAAGAAAAACATACCGGTCATAAATATCATAACCTGAAAGAAATCTTTTCTATATTCTTTCCTGAAAAGGTCTGTAAGTGGAGTTTTTCTTATTTTTTTCTCTTTTTTAAGATTATTAAATGCCGGTGTATCATTCATTGTTAATCTTACAACTAATGCTATGAAAACTGGTATCAATGTTGTTAAAAATAAATACCTTCAGGCATATGCTTTTATTGCTGCTATACCAAAATAACCTGTAAATATGGCAACAATTGCTGCAGCTAATAATGCACCAAATGAAAATCCTCCCTGAACTACGCCGCTTATCAATCCTCTAAACCTCAGCGGTGTCCACTCCATGACGAAGGGATGGCCTGCAGCATATTCCCCACCGGCAAAAGTTCCGACTCCCATTCTTATTATAACAAACAAAACAAATGCAAATATACCTACACTTGCATATGTCGGCAATGCCGATGTTAATGTACTGACAATTCCCAATCCCAGTATTGTTATAATAAGATCCTTTTTCCTGCCTATTTTATCGCCCATGTTACCAAAATTGCCGATCCCAGCGGCCTGAAAATAATTGTCAACGAATATGCGAATATAATCGTAAATGTCCCAAGCAGTGCAGTCGATGGTGGCAGCAAAACATATGCCAGTATCGGTGCAGTTGTTAGTATCATTGTCAAATCAAACGCATCAAGCAAAAATCCAAAAAACTGTGATGTAGTTGCCTTTGCAGATTCAGCTCCAAAATGTTCTACTCTACCTGTCAAGGCCTGTTTTTCATTAACATCCATAGAAATGGATACAATTGTTATATTTAAATATATCCATAATCATATATAACAATTCCATACAACATAACTTTTTTATATGTATTATAGTAACTATTTTTGAAATGTTTATATAGTAGATGTTAACACATCGAAATTTAATACTAAGTAGAATAGATTTTTCGCGTTTATCCGCTCTTTAAGATTTCTATAGACAAAATTTATTTAACCAGATTATGATATATAAATATGTCATTTTTACAGGATATAAAATCATCAATTATAAGTGAGGAGGATGATACCTATATTTCTAAAATACTGGAAGATAGAATAAAAATAAAAAGCTTTACAGCTCCTGATTATCTATATGTAACTGATTTGATAAACCCGGTGCATTCATACTTTTCCAGGCAATATCCGGATATTGCCATACCTGAAAGCCTGAATTCAAGAATGAAGTACGGGGAAGAAGTGCACTTTCTGGCCAGGCAGTGGTTTGAACGTATAACTGGATTTTCAGGTTCTGAAATTATTCTTACTGCAACACAGATGGGTTTGAATGTTGTTGGCAGGGCTGATTTCATGATTTATGATTCAATTGTAGAATTTAAAACTAAAAATGTTGACAGAGTAAGCATTGAAAATTTATACAGCATTTACCGTTCGGATCTAGAGCAGTTGCTTTTCTATGCAGCAATGAATCGAAATTTTACGCAGGATAATTTCCTTGTATTTTTTACCGAAGGCAAATTCCACGTTTACCGTATATCCATTAAAGACCTTGGTGCAATAGAAAATGAAATGGTATTCAGATTTTCACTAATAAAAAGAGGAATAGAGAACGGAGATATAAGTGATTTTCCCAGATGTTCATACTTCGGATATGGGTGCCAGTTTTCCGAGGCTGGCGTTTGTATGTGTCATTCATTGCGGCCGGTAGAATCCTCATGGGCAAGAAATGTGGCAACCATTGTTGAGGATAATGAAATGGAATCTCTTCTTTCATCCATATATGCAGGAGATACAGTGAATTTAGACCTGAGATTTTATGATCTTATCTACCCGAGAAAGTATTACCATAAAATCATCGGAGATTCCAGGCATTCTGATACCGGTGCATCTATACCCTCCTCATACTATGAAAAAAACAATATTAAATTCTTTATGATAGATTCCATAAACGGATCAGCACTCAGCGCAAGCGGGAGTGAGATTTCTGAAATAAACAAGATTTCAAAGCTTCCGCTTTACGGGGATGACAAGTATATTATTAAAAATATGTATGATGAAAATTCCATAGTTCCCTATTTGCTCAAAATTAACAATTCTATCTATCCCGGCAGATTACCTGATACATACTATTCAGAGTTGGCAATAATGTGTGCAAGGAGAAATAGGAGGGAGGGAGTTTTAATAATAGTGTATCCCAGGCTCGGCAATATTGTTGTTGCAAGAGATATTTATTTTGACACAGATAAAATTATAAACATTTGCAATAGAGCTATTTCGGAAATAAGAGAGGCAGTTGCAACGAGGAATCCGGATAATCTAGACCTTTGCCCAGAATTCGCAATAAAATCCTGCGATTTTTCACTTTGCAGCTGTAAAAAAGAAATAATCAAGGGACGTGAAAAAAATCAGTAAGGTTATCCGTAGATATAGCTTACCCCCTTTTCAGGATATTTAAAGTCAAGCGCACCGAACGGGCATGCATAGAGTGCAGCACCACATTCCAGGCATCTTTCATAATGAACTGTTATTCCATTCTCCTTATCATCTTCATATGTACCTGCCGGGCATACTTTTATGCATGGTTTATCTATACATGTTTTGCATATATCTGTATTTACAGTTATATGGCTTGTATTACCAACCTCATTTTTATTCAATCCTAACCTTTTAATTAGCTCCATTATATCACCTTTAACATATCTTCTATAAGTGTATAATATCCGATGCCGTTCTTTTTAACCTCATCACGCATAACATCTTTTATGTTCTCTCTGGGATTATCCGTAACAGAAAACATTCTTTCCATTATACCAGCCATCATTTTTGGATAGGCATCAAAAGTTCTTTCATTGCCGAACAGCGTTGATATTCTTGAGGCGGCCTTCATATCCTTCAGTATGAAGCTATCCTCCAGCATCTGTTCATAGATGAATGTGTCCCTATAATCACCGGAATCGAATATTTTTTTCGCCGCCTCGCCTGCCAGCATGCCCGATTCTATTGCATTATCCATGCCACGAATGGTAAACCCATCATTGATCAGAAATCCAGCAGCATCACCCGTGACCATTAAATTGTCCGCATATCTGGGAGGTAAGCTGTCAAACCGGTAAAATGGTATTAAATGTGCAGAATATTCAAGTAGTTTTCCTTCTATTCCAAGTTTTTCTCTGAAATCTTCTATTATCTCAAAGGCCTTATCCTCATGCTTTTCCAGGGAGTCCAGCTTCAGTGTGAGTCCTATGGATGTAGTTTCCTTATTTGTGTATGAGAAACCACCGCCCTTTATATCCTCAGAAAGCCCGAGAATGGTTCTTGCCTCACCGTAAGTATTTTCAGTTTTTTTGTCTATTATTTCCTTTACACCTACCATGAACTGTTTCGGCATAAAATCCGGGTTATTTTCAAGTTTTTCAACGGGCTGCATTGAAAACTTTTTTTCCTTTACAAGCCCAAGATATCTGGATGCAAAGGCTGCTGCCCCATCGCTTTCTATTAGGAGCGGTGTTCTTATATCCCCCCTATCGCTTCTTAAAACCAGGCCACCATCTTCCCGGTCAATTCCCCTGACCAATGTGGAATATGATATTGGAATGCCTATATTTTCAGCTTCTGACGCAAACCACGCATCAAATTTTGATCTGAGTATGGAATAACTGTTCTCTGTCTCTTTATTTTCAAATGAAAAACTTATTTTCTTTTCTTTTGTGTAAATTTCAAACGTTTCTTTCTTTATGGGAAGTTCCAGAGGAGCATCCTTGAATCTATTCCCCAGTAGTTTTTCAAGAGAATGAATATACATTCTGCCGCCGGAAACATTCTTTGATCCGGAGCGTTCACCACGCTCCAGAACTATAACTGAAAGTCCCTTATTAGCAGCAGTAATTGCTGCTGAAATTCCGGCGAGGCCTCCGCCCATTATTGCAATGTCAACATCATAATCCATTATAACATATAATCAATATATTTAATAATTTTTTGCCTGAGTAGTTAACCTTTATTTCATAATTTGCCTGAAGTAAATTACAGATTCTCTGTATTATAATATTAACCTGTAATAAGTGATTTCCACACATCCTTCTCCGTTTTTTTCCTCCTTTTGAGATAGCCCACCCAGTAATCTTTTATAAACTTTACAGGAACAATGCCGTTGTAAACCCTGTACGAGCTATCCCTGGCATACATATATTCAATATCATGCAGTATTATATCCTTGATAGTCGTTTCCTGAACGTATATCCGTAATAAAGGTTTACCGCGATAG
>JAKAAE010000118.1 GCA_021797225.1 Thermoplasmata archaeon
ATTGACGGACCAAGAAGCCCGGATAGTAAATTATAAATTATAGCCATAACCCCGAGAAATGCTATACCTACGTGAGGTATAACTTTGTAATAGGCTATTAACGTCGGGAAAAGTAGAAAATTACCATCGTTTGCAAAATGCCCCAGTGATGTAAAAATCAATGATTTTCTGGTATCCTTCATTTTCCGTTAAGTGGAAAAACGTATATATATTTTTACTAAATAATTGACTACTGAACTATTTGAAGAAATCTTCTATATTACGTTTCCCTGGTTTTTCCTGGAATGAATCTGTAATTTTACTCTGTGGATTTTTGAATACCGTTACCTCCTTATCAAGGCTTTCCAGAACTCTGTTGAGTGTTTCCTGTAACCTCTTGGAATAATATGTATAATCCGGAGTATATGTAAATTCCTGACCATCTATGAAAGGCTCGACTCCCTGTGGTGTTTTTCCTGCATCTGTAACAATCCATGAAACCTTCATTCCGGGAATAAATGTTTCTCCCCGTTCTATCAATTTTTTGGCAGCATTTACATTTGCCATGGAATTTTCATTCTTGTACTGCGAAAAATTCTTTACACTCCGGGATATTACGAGCTTACTGTTGTCTATTTTACCCTCTGCCACCTCCCTGATGAGGTCTTCGGCATATTTTTTTGCCCCTTCCACATCCCTTGAAAGTATCAAATCAAATACCTTTGATAATGCCTCACTTTGAAGGTCAAAAGAGTCTGTTCTCCTTGTTTCGTATCCCCTCACTAGGATTTGACTGGCAGATGATGGTGGATAAACAATCTTTCCTGCGTACCTCTTCTTTGCACCGTGTGAAAATAAAGGGTCCATTATTTTTTCAAATTCAAGGACCAGCTGCTCCCTTTCTGATATTTCGGAGCTTAGCCTATTTCCGTATTCTATTGCCTCATCCAGTGTTTCTTTTCCGGATTCTATGAAAATAGAATCTGTATCTCCGTATATAACCTTATTACCGGTTTTTTCCAGATCATCTATTATGGATGTTATGGTATTTCTGGCAAATGCGGTGATTGCACTGCTGATTTCCCTGTTAGTGAACCTGTAAAAGGAAGTTCCGAGAACACCGTAAAATGTATTCATAAGCACCTTTATGGCAGCCTGGAGACCGTCCAGGTATTCATAATTGGCTTTATCTGTTTTCATCTGCTTCTTAACCTCGTCACGTTTTTTCATGAGCTGTTCCAGTAAATCCGGAATTAACCCCTTTTTGACATCAGTGGAAAGAAATTTAGCACCGTTGGGGGCAATAATTGTTCCTTCACTGCTCAGCGTTGTGAAACAAATATTGTATTTAATGATCATTGAAGGATACATGCTTTTAAAATCCAGTACAACGATCATATCAAAAAGACCCGGGTCCATGGTGTGAACATAACCTCCTTCATAGGTATCATTGGAAAATTTAGAGGAGCTCATGGGAACCCCTATGTTTTCACGATCTGCTCTTCTTATTAGCAGGGAATCCACATATGTACTTGTTCCGCCGTTGGTGACATCATCCAGCGGAAGCATAGAAACGGTTGAAAGGTACAAATTTCTGTCCAGTATCCTTATTTTCCTGTATATCATCAGTGCGAGGCGGGCATCCTTGATGCAGTACTTTATTACATCAGCTGGCCTCCTTGCCCATTCATTTTCTATGTCAAGCCTGTTAACATTCTCCTTACCCTCATTCAGGAGCATATTGGACACATAATTGAGGGTCTCATGCTTTGGGTGCAGAACTTTCCTGACCTCCCACCAGGTATCATCAATTACCCTTCCATGGAGCCTCCAGTACTGATCCATGATTCTCCTTGGTGGAATAAAATCCCTTCCAATTCTGAACTGGATTTTATTGAATCTCATTCTTTCCTCCAGAAGAGGCATATCATATCCATCTATATTGTATCCGGTAATCAAATCCGGGTCTTCTTTCTGCACCAGTTTATTGAAATTTTCAAGTATTTCAGGTTCCTTCCCGGTAAGTGCACCTTCATTTATCTCCCCATTGAAGTATATAGAATATCCTATGACGAAAATTTCCCTGGTGGAAATTGAATTCTCTATATCAAAGGAAAATATTTTTAGCTGTGGATTGAAATCGTCTGTCCTCTTTACCTGATTTATTTTGATAACCATATCAGTTGTGTAATTTTTTTTCTCTGATTCGATACATTCACCATCTATTTCAATCGTTGAGCCAAGATCAAAATCGTAAATAAACCGGTGGTGGAACGGTATATCTGCTGCAAGTGCCTGGCACGGACAGAGTTTCCTTAATTCTGGTACTTTCCATGGAGATTTGATATATATGCGCTTTACATCGACATTTTTACCATCAAGAAATAGATTTTTATCTTCCATTCTTATAAATTCAGGATTACTCTTTATGTTTTTGATACAGTCTTCATCCGGTTCCACATAATCAAAATAGGGCTTGAATCCATAATATAGTGCAGTTATTGACTTATTATCTTCTGTACGGCCGTATAGTTCAACGGTTACGTCGCTTTGCCTGTAAGAGGCTGCAACAATCCTCATTTTAATTTTCATTTATGTATAGTATTTTAAATCAATATATATTTTTGTCCCATCTTGATTTGCGTTATTTGATCTGTATGTATGATACATATACCAAAAAATCATATTATTAAAATTTCGTAATTATGATATAAAATAATTCATTAGATAGGGTCCTCGTCGGTTCTGGATAAATCCTTGATACGGTTTATTCCATCCAGGTCATTCATTATATTATATACAGTTTCAGGTACATCGGATTTCCAGTCACCACCATTGAGAATTTTCTGCCTGATTCTTGTTCCTGACCATGATGCCCTGTTAATCATTGGCATTGAAAGAACCTCGTACTGCTTTTCATAGAAGAGTCTTCTTACCAGAGGATTGTTTGTATATACTCTGTGGAATGGCGGAGTAAGGGATTCCACATGTGCCACCCACATGGGATTTGAGTTTACATCCTCTATGGGTACTATATAATAATTGGAAATACCATTATTTTCAAGAGTGTTAAGTATCATCAAATAGCGCTCACCAGCTGTAAATGGGTTCATAAGAGTGTGTGACAGCTGAGCGCTGCCTATTCCTATGACGACATAATCATTATGATCCAGTATATGCTTTATTATTGCTAGATGTCCATTATGGAACGGTTGAAACCTGCCGATGATAAAGGCTTTCATTTAACCTGAATCCAGATTTTATAAATAAATCTTTATGAATAAACCGAAGAAACTAAAGATACAAATCTAAAAGAACTATGCTATTCCGTCCTGATCTTCCAGTATCCTGTCCTGAACGTTTTCAAAGAATTTTTCTGTGGGTGCATAATCCGTTACGCTATGCCCATGTATTGATAGCGGTGTTACTGAAATATTATTCTCCTCCATCAAAACGTAATAATCAGTATTTTTATCTTCCTGCTTTTCAATTTCATTCCCAAGCCAGTAATAATCCTTACCGTTGGGGTCTATATTATGAACAAGATAGTCATGGAATACACTGGACGCCATGGGAACAACCTTTATTTCCGTGTCATCCGTTATATTTTCAGGAAAGTTTATATTGAGCACATCTGCATTCCTGGGAAATCCATTCTGAAGATACTCCTCCATTATATATCTTGAATATACTCCGGCTTTGGAAAAGTCTGAATCACTATTGGCATTAATTTTATCTGTAACCATGGAGAAAGCCATGGCCTTAATTCCTTTCAGTGCAGCAGCCATAGCGGCAGATATGGTACCACTTGCATAAATGGATCTCAGTGATATATTGGAACCCAAGTTTATTCCACTGGCAACAAGATCAATATTCTTACCTGGCAAAATAACATTCTGTGCAATTGTTATTGTATCGGCAGGATATCCAGATATGGCATATCCCTTAATATCTGCATTTTTTATTGGCTGGATTCTCATTGGTCTGGTAAAGGTAATGGTCATGCCGGAGGCACTTCTCATACTGTCAGGTGCAACCATAATAGCCTCATCAATCATAGAGGCGTTTTTATACAGCTCTTTTATGCCAACTGCATTAAATCCGTCATCGTTTGTAACTAAAATCATAGTGATTTTATATACGACTATTATATTTAGTCTTTATCTATATATTTTCGGACATAATTTCAAGGAGATATGCCATCAAAAGCTGTTATTCATTGAAATTGCATATTTTTATTTAATTATGGAATTTCCTAACAGGTGTCCGCTGAAACAGCCATGATGCTGTCATTGAACAGTTCCTTTATGCTTTTATCTACGGAGAACATACCACCTCTAACTGTAAATGGATCTGGCGGACACTGGTAATCGGTGTTTGACTCTTCATTATAAAGTGTGCACTGCTTCTTATCGTAGTTGATTTCGAAATTTTTAATTCCCTTATATTTTGCTAATGCAACACTTATCCCTCCAGGTTCAATGCCCTTCCATCCTGCCTCGAGGACGGAATATGATTCCCCGCCGGAAAGTGTATACAGAAAAGCAACCAGGAGTTCTGACTCTGAATTTTCTATAACTGCAAGCGGTGCACTGTTGGTTTCAACATTTACATTTTTCAAGCTTTCCGGATGTGTAACAAAGTCAACATTGAAATTCCGGTAATACAGAGGGTAAAATGCATCACCGAACGCATATATTTCAGAAACATTACCATTCTGCGAAACTCCTCTGATAAGTATGAAGGATCTTGTGGTGCTTCCTATGTTGTGAAAATTCCACTGTACAACACCCTGAGAACGATCATACCATGTATAATCAACTGTTACCGGAGACTTCTTTAAATCCTCTGAAATAAATCCTGCGATTCCCATATAAACGTAACATAATCATGGTATAAAAACGTTCAGGACCATTAATATCCTGAAATTTAACTATAAAATTAACAATTTGTTGACTATGGATATTTACCGGAAAAACAATTAATCTCTATTATACGTTATTATTTATCAAGTTTTTTCTTCAATTCATTAATTTCAACCTGTATGGATTTATCCATAGGATTTTTTCTTGCCTTCTGTTCGAGTTCATCAATTTTCATTTCTATGCTTTTCTTCTTTCTATTTAAATCTCTTTTACCGAGTCCC
>JAKAAE010000119.1 GCA_021797225.1 Thermoplasmata archaeon
CATACCACTAGACTACGAGCCCTTCTAGGTTCATTTAAAGATAATATATAATTTTTTACATTAGAAAATTCATTTGAAAGATACGTTTCCCGTATATGACAACAATGCTCTTATAGACATAATCAATATTATAGAGAATGGTAGTTAGAGATTATTCACTTTATATTAAAAGCCTTATGCGCGAGAATAACAGAAAAAATGACGCTGATAAACCTGTTTCCATATGGAAGGAACTTGATAGGTTGAGAGGATATCCAGAGAAAACAATGGTATGTATTTTCAGAACGACTGGATGTGCATGGTATAAATTTACAGCATGTTCAATGTGCGGTTACTTCAATGATACATCTCCCGATATAATTGATGAAAATCTGATGCATCAGATAGATACACTTTACGATTCACTTGGGGATACTAAAGTTTTGAAAATTTTCACCTCAGGAAGTTTCCTTGATTCCAATGAAGTCCATCCCGCCGTGAGAGATTACTTTATTCAGAGGATTAAGGATAAGGTTGAAAAATTACTTGTGGAATCCAGAACAGAATATATCCGGCCAGAAATACTTGAACCATTCAAGAAAGCTGGAATAGATTTACGTATTGCCATAGGCCTAGAAAGTGCGGATGATTATATAATGAAATATTCGGTGAACAAGGGGAGCACCATGAAAAAGTTTATCGATGCCGCAAGTGTTTTAAACAGAGAGAAAATTGAATTGAGAACATATCTTTTATTCAAACCGCCTTTTATTTCAGAAAAAATGGCTATGGAAGATATAATGAAGTCAGTGAAAGCTGTTGCACCCTATTCCACAGATATATCCATCAATCCCATGAATATACAGAAAAATACTCTGGTGGAAAAGCTCTGGAAGAAGGGCCTTTACAGACCACCCCGGCTTTATTCTCTTGCAAAATTACTGATAGATCTGGGCGATGAATACCCAGTTCTTTCCTATCCAACAGGAGGAAATCGTGAGAGAGGTGTTCATAATGATAAATATGACAGGGAACTTCTGGACCTAATAGTTCAGGGGTCACTCGATCACGATTTTAAGCAACTTTCACAGTACTATAACTCTCTTGATCTGGCAGAATACAACTATCACATAGAGCTTGAGGATAGGATGTTCTTTCAGGGTGATTACGATACGTTATTAAAAAGACTTTCATCTTCATCTATCACCTATTAATTTTTTGAGATATTTCAGTTTTTCTTCTATATTTTCAATTATAGATAATGAATTATTATTGAATTTTATTGTATCAAACATTATTTCCGGATTTTCAGAATATTTTATGGCAGAAAGTTCACATAATTTTTTGTGAGATGTGGTTTCTATGTTTGTTTCCACCGTGTCTGATATATATGAAAGTATGTACGGCTTTATGAGCAGTTCCTCCATAAGTTTATCATGTTCAAAGGAGGTCATGGAAATAATGTTATATTTCTTAAATAGCTCCGAGATCAGTTCAAATGTATTTTTCGGTGAGATATCTGATATAAAAAGTATATCTTTATTCGTTTTATAGGAAAGTGGGCCAAACATGGGATGCAAACTTATTACTTTATTCGAAAATTGTCTCATAGGAGATTTTACTGAGGTCAATTCGATAAATGTCCGGTAATCGGGGTATGTATTTATTATATCCATGGCTGCCTTCAAGGGGACTGCGAGAAATGCTATTTCAGCTTTCTTCAATTCTTCTGATAATTTATCCTCATCGGCAATATCGATACCAGTTGAACCGGGTAAAATTTCCATTAAAGTTTTTCCCAATCTTCCCTGTGAACCGATTATTAAAATTTTCATTTTATTCAATTGCAACATTGTATATCTGTTTTTTATTTTCCATAAATTTTTCAGATATCAGCATAATATCATTATTTATCATTATATCCTGATTCAAATCCGTGTTAAGCTTAATTATCAAATCCGGGTTATCAATAGTATCTATGATGTGGTGACCCGCAAGAGCCATTATCCCGGAAACCATTCTGTCGTGGCATGCTATAACTGTTCCGGCATTTAGAATATTAGATAGGAGAAAAATCAGATTTTCATATTTTCCAGCATATTTTATATATTTAACTCCATTTTTCTCTTCAGAATAATTGACCCAGTCAAAATGTATTTTTTCCTCATAGTGGATTGAAAATTCAAAGAGTATATTAAGTATTGATTCCTCGAAGGCGTCAGAGGGCAAAGTTTTCAAAATATCTATTTCTCTTTCCCGGTTTCTTACACTCATACCCTCAGAATTCTTGAAATCCCCAATCTTACCGGCAAGTATTCTCCTTTTTTCCAGGAGGTCAAGTATACCTTTTGAATTCAGGTAAATTTCATTTCTTAAATTGTCCAATTCGTTGATAAATACTATCACCTATGATAGAGTATATCTATCATATATAAAAATTTTACAATTAACAGGGGGCAAACAAAAAACTTTAAATTGCCAGAAATTATAACAAATTCATTGAAGCTCAGTGATCTCGGGGAACGGGAAGTTATAGATATACTGGCAGGAAAACAACGTGATATTGATGACTGTGCAGTATTGAATTGTGGTGATACGGACCTCCTTCTGTCTACGGACCTGATAACCCGTGCTACCCATCTTCCGGAGGGCACAAGTCCGTTTCTGGCTGGAAAATTCTTTGCTGCCATAAATCTCAGTGATATAGCTGCAATGGCCGGAATACCGGAAGGTATGCTGGTATCTATTTCGGTTTTCCCCGGATATGACATACAATATCTTCAGGAATTTTATAAAGGAATTACCTATGAACTTTCTAGATTCAATGCCTCCATTATCGGTGGAGATACAAAGGAAGGAGAAGATTTTACGGCATCCGGTACAATAATAGGACGTCAGAAACCTGAACTGGTTAGGAAGCGGTCTTATATAGCTCCAGGACAGCAACTCTTTGTAACCAACTCGCTTGGATCAGCAGCCGCAGGTTACATTTATTATAAATACGGTAGAGACAGGCAGGAGGGAATTAAAAAAATGCTGGATATTGAACCGAGAATATCAGAAGCCCAGAAAATCAGTGAAAATGGTGCAAAATTCATGATGGATTTATCCGATGGTATTTATGCATCTATATATCAGATGCATAGAGATTTTGGAACAGGGTTCAGAATTTATATGGAAAATATTCCTGTTGCATCTTCTGTTGCAGAAGCTTCAAAAATCTCGGGCTTTTCAATAGAGGATATAGCCCTTTCATTTGGCGGGGATTATGAACTCCTCTTTACTATAGATAATAAGGACACCGAAAGATTCATGGATGCTATGAAAAATGAAGACATAGATGTCCATAAAATAGGCGAAACATATAATGGGATAAATGAAATACATGATGGATCATGGCGTCCTGTGAATAATAGAGGTTATGAACATTTCAAGGATGTCCCCCTTAATAAATAATATCAAAAAAGTAAATATTTATATAGAAAATATTTATATAGAAGAACAAATATACTTATGATGAACCATAAAGAATATAGCAGGCCCCTTGAATTCGATATAGAACAGGTAAGGAAGAGAAATAAAATGAAGGACAGGGAAGAAATGAAAAAATACAAAGACCTATACAACAGCACTATTGCTGACCTCAATGATTATAAAAGCCTCTATGTACGTCAGAGAACTGAAATGGAAAATTATTCTAAATACAAGGAGAACGAGATCAGCAATATCAGAAAAAACGCAAGCAGTGAACTTATAAAAGAACTCCTGCCTGTTCTCGACACCCTTGATGCCGGTATAGCCCATGACCCGAAACTGGAACCGGTCAAAGCCCAGCTTCTGAAAGTATTGCAGGCCAACGGTTTGCAGGTAATAGAGGCAAAGGGTACTAAATACGATCCCAACATAGAAGAGGCCGTAGGGGTTCTGGACCAGGGAGAGGACGGAACCGTTCTTGAAGAGGTTCAGAAAGGTTATACACTAAATGGAAATGTCATACGGACATCAAAGGTAATTGTTTCAAAAAGGTGATAAAAAATGAGTAAAATAATAGGTATTGATTTGGGTACTAGCAATTCAGCAGCGGCAGTAGTTATCTCTGGAAAGCCGGAATCTATTCCGGCAGCAGAGGGTGTTTCTCTTGGCGGGAAATCATTCCCCAGTTATGTGGCCTTCACAAAGGATGGACAGCTTCTGGTTGGAGAACCGGCAAGAAGGCAGGCACTTTTGAATCCGGAGGGAACTATATACGGTGCTAAAAGAAAAATGGGCACAGATTTCAAATACAAAATATTCGGAAAGGAATATACACCACAGCAGATATCTGGATTCATATTGCAGAAAATAAAAAAGGACGCAGAGGCTTTTCTGGGGGAACCGGTAAAAGATGCAGTCATAACAGTTCCTGCATATTTCAACGATAATCAGAGGCAGGCAACTAAGGATGCCGGTGCTATTGCAGGTCTAACTGTTAAGAGAATTATAAATGAACCAACAGCTGCATGCATGGCATATGGTATTGATAAACTGAATGAAACATTGAAAATCCTTATCTACGACTTCGGAGGAGGCACACTTGATGTAACAGTCATGGACTTTGGCCAGGGCGTATTCGAGGTTATGTCTACCTCAGGAGATACAAAACTCGGTGGTACTGATATGGATGAGGCAATAGTAAATTTCCTTGCTGATGATTTTAAATCAAAGGAAGGAATAGATCTCAGGAAGGATAAATCAGCGTATATAAGGCTTAGAGACGCTGCAGAAAAAGCTAAAATTGAACTATCAACAGTCCTGGAATCTGATATTAATCTGCCATATATAACAGCAACCCAGGATGGCCCGAAGCATCTTGAATATAAACTTACAAGAGCAAAATTGGAGGAATTAATTGCTCCTATTGTTGGAAGATCGGCAGAGTCACTTAACAAGGCTCTTGAAGGTGCTAAACTATCAAAGGGAGATATAAATAAAATTATACTTATCGGCGGACCCACAAGAATGCCATATGTCAAGAAGTATGTTGAAGACTACTTCGGCAAAAAGAGATC
>JAKAAE010000120.1 GCA_021797225.1 Thermoplasmata archaeon
AGGAAGAGAGAATCAACCTGGCAGAATGGTGACTGTCTCTCCACTTTAATATAGTAGATATCACGCATTTAAAGTTAAATAATTTGATTTCTAGATACTATATAGTAAACTAAAAATATATACCAAAATATTAAATGCATCTAATAATAGTAATCTATGTTCGAGAAATTAGATGATAGCAGTTTAAAAAAAGTACATTTCAAGATTGCAATGCTTTCTTCCGGTGGCAGTTTTCTTGACGGTTTTGATATCTCCATAATATCCGTGGCTATCCTTATATTAAGGCCAGAGTTCACTCTTACCTCTACGGATGTTACACTTCTACTTGGCTCTACAATACTGGGCATGATATTTGGTGGAGTCATTGTTGGCTATATTGCTGATTTAAAAGGAAGACGATACTTATATCTATGGGATATGATATTTTTTATACTTTTCACTGTTCTTTGCGCTGTTGCCACAGATTACCTCCAGCTTCTCATTTTCAGGCTTCTTCTGGGGATTGCCATAGGTGCCGATTATGCAATAACACCAACAATTATATCGGAATTTTCGCCTGCCAAACGCAGGGGGATGTTACTGAGTTTGTCAGGAGCAGCATGGTTTATCGGAGCATTTGGAGCATATGGAGTAGGCACAGTACTGATACCACTGGGAAACGTTTCCTGGAGGTATATGTTCCTTGTAGGCATCATTCCAGCAATAATTATTCTATTGCTCAGACGTGATGTGCCCGAATCCCCCAGATGGCTTCTTGCCCATGGAAAAAATGAGAAAGCAAACCAAGCCATGGAAATAATAGACAGCAGTGTAAATGTTCAGGCGCCGGTAACTTACACAAAGACGAAGATCAGCGACCTATTCACAAGAAAATATATTGCTGCTACCGTATTTATATCGGTTTTCTGGTTTGCGCTAGATGCGGTCACTTATGTAATAGCATTAAATGGGCCATCTATCCTTGAAGATATTGGATTAACATCAGATGCTGCATCTGGTTATGCCACGATTATTGCGCTGCTTGCGATCATCGGTGCCGGAATTGCGATTATATTTATAGATTCTGTAGGAAGGAAGAGCCTCACAGTAATCGGATTTGCAGGCATGTTAATAACATTGATTCTTGCTGCAGTACTCTTTGATTATTTTCCTGTTGTTATTTACATTGTATTATTATTTGTAGTCTTCGAAATCACTGAGGAGCTCGGTCCCGGAATTATCAGTTCCATATATCCACAGGAGCTTTATCCCACTGAGATACGGTCCACTGCCCAGGGTTTTGGTACCACGATAAGCAGGGTAGGTGCCCTATTCGGCATCTTTGCCTTTGCTTTTATATCAACATCTTATGGTATTGGTGGTGGCTTGATTTTTCTTGCAGGTATTTCCGGTATAGGGCTTATTGTAACACTGTTGCTGGGAAAAGAAACAGCGAGGAAATCCCTTGAAGAGTTGAATGAATAATAATATTACAGTGAGTCAAGTAACTTAATTACCAGATCTGGACGATCAGAGGCTATTACATCTACACCGGCGTCTAATGAACTTTTGATTGAGGTAACATCGTTCGGAGTCCAGACACTAACCCTGATACCACCATTGTGGCATCTATCAACATATGGTCTGGTAAGCCCTTCATAATTAATGGCAATGGTATCACAACCGCATTTTTTTACCAGGGCAACGGGATCAACAGGAAATCCTGCGATCAGGGCTCCGCATGTGACCTCGGGAAATCTCTGTTTCATCATAAGAAGTGCATCATGAAAGAATGATATTAAGACACTTCTTTTGAGAAGCTCGGGTCTCACGGTAAATAGTTCAGTGATAGATTTTACGGTTTCCATGGATTTGAGTTCGATCATTACCGGGATTTGAATTGAATTCAGTACATCCTCCAGCAATGGAATATGTTCGCCATCTTTTAATGTAACATTTTTTATCTCCCCCGTATTTAGGTCTTCAATTTTCTTATCAATTCCCGCAGTTCTCAGCAAATCAGGATCATGCATGACTACCAGACTTCCATCTTTGCTAACCTGGACATCACATTCCACGGCATCTACTCCGAGCCTTTCGACTCCTGTAAAGGCAGATATTGTATTTTCTTTGAACAATTCACCACCACCCCTGTGGGCAATTACAAAAATATTCCTTCCTTTATATTTATGTTCCATTGGAGTACAATTCACATTCTTTATAAAAATATTTGGAAGATTATTTTTGTTTTATAAGGGAATTTAGATTGTGTATGAATTCAGGAAAGAACAGGAAAATAAATATAATATCCATATATACTGTAAAATGAATGTAAAAGCCGAAAAATACCAGTTAGTGATGAATTTTACTGATGATCAAGAATTTAAAGGTGATTGTACAATTTTTGTTAATAATAAAGATGAGGAATTGGTCATTGATGCTAAGGAACTGCATATTGAAAAATTACTTATAAATGATTTGGAGAAACCATTCTTTTACGACGAAAAAAATAAGAAAATAAAAATTGGAAAAATAGAAAAAAATGTTCATAAAATACAGATTTTATACACAGGAAAATACGGTAGCGGTCTTGCAGGATTATACAGGGCAGGGAATGGTGAGGAATCGATGATCACGACACAATTCGAATCCAACGATGCTTCATCTGCTTTTCCCTGCTTTGATAATCCGGCTATAAAAGCTATATTTGAACTCACCGTGATTGCCAGAGAGAATATGAATGCAATCAGCAATATGCCGCAGTTGTCTAACAGCAGAAAGGGGGATGGAACAAGAGAAATAAAATTTGAATCAACACCTCCCATGTCCACATATCTTCTTTATATGGGAATCGGCAAATTTGTAACAAGAACAAAGAAACATGGGAACTGCGAAATTATAATGGCAAAACCGGGCAATGAAATGAGGTCTGATGATTTTCCACTTGAGATCGCGGATAAATGTCTTACATTTTATGAAGAATATTTTAATATTCCTTATGCCCTTCCTAAAATGCACCTAATTGCTGTTCCTGATTTTGCAGCCGGTGCAATGGAAAACTGGGGCGCCATCACTTTCAGGGAAGATGCATTATTAAATAACGAAAATACTGATTCTCATACAAGGATAATGATTGCAGTGGTCATTGCACATGAGATAGCCCACCAATGGTTCGGGAATCTAGTTACAATGAAATGGTGGAATGATTTATGGTTAAATGAGAGCTTTGCCACATTTATGTCATCCCTATGCGTTAACAAAATATTACCGGAATATGAGGAGGAAAAGACGTATTACCTTAACGAAACGGTTGGATCCATGGCAAGTGATGCACTTAAAAGTTCTCACCCAATCAATGTTGAGGTAAAAGAACCAGAAGATATAGAGCAGGTATTTGATGAAATAAGTTATGGGAAAGGAGGAAGTATACTCAGGATGATATATCACTATATAGGTGAGGAAAAATTCAAAATTGGACTATACTCATATCTAACAAAATTCAGGTATGGAAACGCAGAGGGATCGGACCTTTGGGATGAGCTGGAAGATAGTTCGGGGCTTAAAATAGCTTCGATAATGAGCAGCTGGATAAATCAATCCGGTTTTCCATTAATAACGGTGAATTATAATGGCAGCAAATTGAGACTGGAACAGGAACAGTTACTGTTATCAGGAGAGAAAACTGATAAATTATGGAAAATTCCAATTTTCATACAGATGGAAAACGAAGAAAAAAAGGTTCTTATGGAAGACAAAACAATGGAGATCGAGATTACTGGATTTGTTAAAATTAATTACAGGGGAACGGGTTATTACCAGACACTGTACAGTGATGAGTTATTCGAAATTTTGAGAACCAAAATAAACACACTTGATCCCATGGTAATAACTGAAATGGTTTCTGATAACTATTTTCAATTTCTCTCCAGAAAAATCAATGTTGATAAATTTTTAACATTTGTGGGTGAAGTTTGCACATCTTTTTCTACACCATCTGCACTCCTTCTTGTGAATAATTTGGAAGGATTGAATAGCATACTCTATGATAAACTTGAATTCATAAAATTCAGTAATGGTATAATAAAAAGAATAATTGAAAATGGAGATGCAAAAAAGGATAAGTTGACCATGCTTGATCAAATTAGTTTACAGAAGGCCAGAGTTGCATATATAAAAATAAACTCCGAATTTGCCAATGAAATGTCACTAAAATTCAAGGAATACTATAATGTTCAACCTGATGAAAGAGAATGTGTGGCCATTTCTAAAGCTCTTGTTTCATCAAATCTTGATGATATTATAAATAAATTGAAGGAAGCTAAAGATGATTCTGATCGTGAAACTCTCATCATGGCAATGGGATGGGTACCCGGGAAGAAAAATCACAAGAAAATTATAAAAATGATGATATCTGGTGAAATTAAAAAACAGGATATACCCATAGCAGTTATGACAATGATAATAAATCCAGATTCAAGAAAGTACATTTCAAGTATACTACTTCCACTACTTAGAAATATCAGCAAAGCTTTCGGAAATACCGGATTGTTATCTACCGCTGCCTTCTTATCAATACCACTCCTCGGTCTCGAGAATGAACATAAAGTTAGAAAGGCCATGTCAAAGTTGAATTATAATGAGATGAGAATGGGATATGAGAAAGGATTCGAAATGCTAGATATTTATAAAAAATTACGGGAACTAATATCATAAATACCGATATTTATAGTTAACTTTTATTTGTAGATCAACCAAAATAGTGGGATATTTTCTATGCTATATTTTTAGATAAAAGTTAATTTAAGTATACCGGCTTTGTCGTTGAAAATACCGTATTTTGTTAATTTTCATCTAAAATATACGATACATAAAATGGGTCTGTCCGGATTTGGACCGGAGTCTCCAACTCCCGAAGCTGGAAGGATGCCAGGCTACCCCACAAACCCTAGGTTCTTAATTGATATACTGTATAAAAAGTTATTTTTTAATCTCTTCTCT
>JAKAAE010000121.1 GCA_021797225.1 Thermoplasmata archaeon
CAGGGAGGGCTTTATGCCGAAATAGTTAAACAACAAGCCGGTTGCGAAGGGAATAAGTATCAATGGCACCCAGATGAATGGTATTGAAGATATTGCAGGGCTCAATAGAAATATGACTGAAGCAAACCCCAGAAGGCCAAAACTTGGATAAATTATCATTTCGTCAAGAAGGTAAATCCAGCCATTCATAAACCCGTAAAAGCCACCCATACCATGTCCGCCGATTGCGTAGTAACCACCAGCGTGTGAAACCCTCTGGCTGAATCTATAATTGGTATTGACCATTAAGAGGTAAATGACCCATGATAACAAAACAGCCAGCGGGGATGCCCCAAGTGCAAAAAGTGCAACGCCAGTAAGCAATATTCCGATATCCCCGGAAGGTGCAACATGCGTATATGCCTGAAAAACAGCATGCCATTTACCAACTGCTCCTTTTTTCAGTTGAAATTTAGATTCAAGTGTGGGTTCATTATTATCCATTCGAATATAATTTTTAATTATATATAAACATTGACAAAAACATATTAGAAATTGTTAAGCGCTATCATACATTGTGTGTCAAAACGTTTACATTGTTATGAATCATAGGCATGAATTCTCCAATGAATTTTCTTTTAATCTTGCAACATATAAAAAATTACTCATACTTAATCAACATCACAGGTTGTGAAATTTTCTTATCCGGATATTGTGTAAGCATAATATTTTTAATGCCAATTAATAATGCATCCCCCGGTTTTTCGTGCAAGCATTTTCTTAAACCTTTCATTTCCGGCCTTTATCTTCCTTACAACAGTACCTATCCCTATTGCTGTAGGCTCGATGCCTCCAGTACAGATGTATCATAACTCTTTCTATTTATAGTATATTTGGGTTTACTGAATATTTTCTGGATAGTTGAATAACAGTTCAAAATTGTCTAAATCTCCATAGAATTCCAGAGTAACCCATTCAAAATTTTTTAAATCAATTTCAGTATCCACTATGAGCTGAAAATATTCTTTTGCCATGAATTCTGGAACGATAAAATTTAAAAACAACTTATCATCACTTTCATACATAAATGTGAAATTTGAGGTTATATTATTCTTTCTGGCATTTGATGCAAACAAAAGCAATATACTTTCATCTGTGCTGGTTTCATATATGTGGTCAACGCCTGATATAACATTAATGCCTTCAACTTCACCCAGATTACTATCAGAATAAAGGATAATTCGGAATTTTCCACCTTTGGGGATATTGTCTACATACTGAATTACTGTATTAGTGCCTTTCAATACTTTAATTGTCCGGTACTGCGAGAATTCAGACATAGGAAGGCTTATGGTGATACATTTAAGTGGAATCCCCATATTCTTCATAAAATCATAAAAGCCCATGGATGGCTTCAAGGTTAGTTCTTCAATGTTTGCCTGCATATAGTTGTATTTGCTCAACAAATTAGAAAAATCTGTTTCAGAGTTTGTATGCATAAAACCTTTTAATTTCATTTTGCCAGCTTCAATACCAGCATAGCTGATTACCAGTCCATTTATACTATCAAGGTCTCCTAAAAATCCTGATAAGTAAGGGTCTTGAATTTTTTCACTGTAAAAATAATAAGGCCCCCTCTCCTCTATATCAGCGAGTTGAAGAAATGGTTTTAAGGCTGTAATATCATCTGACTTCGGGATAAAAACATTAAAAAAGAAATCATGGCCATCCATTACAAGGCTGCCAGCACCATTATACCCGGTTGCACGGAACAATGCTATCGGCCGGGAGTTAAAATTTATAGAAATATCAAAGTATTTTGAGAGCTTTAAATCAAAATTTACCGGTTTCATTAATTTCTATAATATATAAATCTATAAAAATATTCTTTTAATGGCTAAATCAGCAGCCTTAAAATTGCTTGACCGTAAAAACGCTTCTGGAATTTCTTCTCAATTAAATGAATATAAACCTACATAGAATTTTTAAAGGCAGGGTCATCCATTGATGATGCACGCGGGGTTTTATTTAACCAGAATATGGGCATGAGAAGTGTGAACTGAAAAAACGCCCAGAATGCAGTAATATATGAAAAAGTGTTGTGCTGTAAAATAAGATAAATTGCAGCAAGAGGCAGGAGGATTATAATTGTGATCTGTGGCCAGAAACGGTACAGGGGAATTTTTCCGCCGGTTCTGGCTGTGGTGAATGGTTTGGATTTTTTCAGTAACGCACTGATTGAAGTAGAAATGCTCAGTGGGAATACCAGTAGATTTGCGGCCATATTATAGAAGACAAACCTTAATTGTGCCTTTTTAGATACCTGAGAAAGGGTAAATGTTGTCATGAGAAGTATAGTATAGGGCAACCAGGCAAAAAGATAAAGAAGATTGTTTATTGTCAGAACCCGTATTCCAACAATTTCAAGTATCGGAGAAAGTAGAAAAATTAGATAAAACCAGCCAAAGATATACCATGTTGATGTTGCAAACCAGTCTAATTTCTGTTTCGGCGAGAACTTTCTGCTTAAAAGGATTTTTTTGACAATTTTTGGCATTAGAGACAGTGAACCATACATCCATCTCCATTGCTGATTAATGTATCCCTGCATTGTTACCGGAGCCCGGCCAAACACTAACTTTTTATTGTAATATATGCCGGTCCATCCATTTATGGCCATGTTAACAGATGTGGCTATATCTTCAACTATGTTATTCTCATCGAAATAACCTACTGACTTCAATGCATCTAGATTATACACTACATTTGTGCCACAGGAGAATAATGTGCCTACTACACTTTTACCTTCCGTGAGTATCTCATAAAATATGAATTGCTGGGCCTGTGCTATCTCTGCAAGTGTACTTGAATCTGTATTTGAATATACCTGTGGAACCTGGACAAACCCTATTTTTGTATCCTTTGCCAGCAAAGCTGTAGCCTCGCGTAGAAAATCAGGAGCCGGTGTCTGATCTATATCTATTACTGCAGCATATGGCACTTCGAGGGTTTTAAGGACATCATTCAATGCACCGGCCTTGTATCCCCGTCTATTCTCACGGTGTATATATTTCATCCCCAGTTTCCGGCATAAATCTATTATAGGAGCAGAATCGCCACGCGTTGAATCATCAAGGACATATATAGTTGAGTCTTCTCCTGCATTGGAATAAATGGCTATTAGATTTGTAATTACCATTTCCTCTTCTTCATTGAAAATGGGTACAAGGACAGTAACTTTGCCACGGAGCCCTGGCACATAAGAATCATGTATTGTATCTACATATTCAGTAGCACTCCGGTGGAAAGATATAAAGTATGTTACACTCTGAATTCCAAAAAACACGCTTGCAAGCCAGAACCACGCGGTAAATATATAATCAAAAGTAGTGCCATTCTTTAAAACCACAGCCGAATACAAAGCGGAAGTAATACCGATGATTATGAAAACTATAGAAAACATAGTCAGTATATTTACAAAAATTACAGTTCGTCTGCCCAGATGATCACCTTATACTTCTAAATAGGCTGCCATCTGAAGACTGATTTTCTGATGAATTGCCTTCAATATTTTCCTGATTTGTTTGTGTTACTTCCGGTTCTGGCATTTTAAGTTTGCTCAAAGGCATTATGCCGTTTGCGGTAATTTTAAAGTTAAATGGGCTTGGATCGAAGGTAGTGCCCCTCATTTTAATTATGCTTCCTGTTCTGGTACCTATATCATCCTGTGATCTATATTCAAGTTTTATAATGCCTGTGGCGTAATATTCTTCAATGCCGAAAATACTTAAATTGCTATTTCTCAAACCGCTTGTGATTAATATTGTGACTCCCTTGATCGCCATACTATTTAAAAGGAGGTTGACAAAATCATCATCAGGTATAATGAGGAGCGTAATCGGGTCTATGACAACACGTTTAATATCCCTGGAAATAATAATTTTCTTCAGTTCTGTGACTAATTTTGTGATAAATTTTCTGGAGTCTGCTTTTCCCTGGGATATATCAGATTTCATTGACCTTATCTGGTCTGAAATTTCCATTACCTCTATTTGTTTATTTTTATATGCCTCTGCAAATCCAATATTCATAGTGCGTATATTATCAATAAACTGGTCAGGGAACGTATCAGTAAGTATCATCAACCCCTTTTCGCCTATACTGGCACCATATGAGAGAAAGATGCTTGAAAGTGTGGTTTTTCCCACACCAGTTTTTCCAGATATCATATACACATACCCTGGCCGGAGCCCTCCGGATAATTTCGCATCGAGGATAGGAATTCCAAATTTCGCCCGTAAGGCATCCGGTGTTGTGACTTCTCTTGGATCCGATACTATAATACTGTAAATGTTACACATTTTTTTTACGTACTCGCCCAGTTCGCTTTCACTTATTAAAATTTTTTTTGTGATACCTGCATCCGTAGCCTGGGAATTAAAAATCATAATATCATTCGTTGTGATATCTGAATGTGCAAGCTTTACAGCTATGATATCCTTACCTGAAGCAATTATATAATCAAATTTATAACTTAATCCTGATGCACCATAGACTTCCATTCCTGCAGATACCTTAACTTTGTGTATATCAAATTGAAATTTTTGCAAGGCAATTTGCACCAGGATATCATCATCCAGTTTTACCAATATTTGTGCTATATCAAATAGGGATATAAATTTTTTTAAAAAACATAGATAAATATCATTAAATAGCCCTGTATTTTCAAACAACCGATTATAAAATATTTTTGATTCATAATGTTTATATACCAGATAATCTATTCGTCTCGAAGTTCCGATATTGTTTCTATTTAATAAAATTATAAATATAAAACTATATTGACTGTGAAAGTGCCGGTGTTAAATATTCCATTATTATATTTGTGCTGGTTTGAGAAGAAGGATAAATTATTCTGCTCCAAATTTCGTCAGCATCTGCCCGTAAATATACCCGTTGTTGCTGACGTGAAAATGACAAATA
>JAKAAE010000122.1 GCA_021797225.1 Thermoplasmata archaeon
TTTAATTATATTCCTTATATCAACCATTCCCTTAGGGTCCAGCCCGAAGGTTGGCTCGTCCAGTATTATAATTTCTGGATTCCCGAGCATTGCAACAGACAGGGCCAATCTCTGTTTCATTCCTCTGGAGTAACTTCCTGTTTTTCTGTACAGGAAACTGTTAATTTCAGTTAGGTCCTCCAGCCGTTTGACCTCTGATGCAAATTCCTCTTTGTTCAATCCCTTGATTTTAGCTGTGAATTCAAGTATCTCGTATCCAGTTAAATAACTGTAAAATTCAGGCTGTTCAATTAATGCTCCAACATTTTCCAGTGCCTTTTCCGGATACACTGATACATCAACGCTATTTAGCTCCACCTTTCCCTTTGAAGGTTTGATAATATTTGTTACAAGCTTAAGCATTGTCGTTTTTCCGGCTCCATTAGGGCCAAGCAGCCCTGTGCAGCCATGCCCCTCTATCTTTAAATTGATTGAATTCAGTGCACGTATTTTCCCATAGTTTTTTGTAAGCCCATCCATATATATTTCCATTATGACACCTCTTTCCTGTCAAATAAGAGCATACCTATTACCAGTGCAACAACAGTATATATAATCATTATCATTCCGGATAACACTATGTCTGAGAAAGGTGCTGGATTAATATCAACATGTGACACGAAAGCATTTCCAGGATTTATGTTTATATATACTCTTTCTATTATGCTGCCAGCCTCATTTAGGAAGTAAACTGGGGTGTATTTATACAGAAGCTCTATTATAAAGGCACCCGCCTCAAATACTATATAATAAATGACAAATACAGTGATATACGCATAGGTATTTTTATTGAATATGGCACTTATAAGGAATGTCACTGCCATTATGCTGAGTATAAACAGTATTAGCATCAAAAAAGAGCTAAGAAAATATGTAACAGGTATAGTACCGAGCAGGTAAGTTAAGGTTGCAAGTTCAAATACAATGTATATGCCAATTATGAAAAGTGTTACAGTAAAAGCAGCAAAATACTTTCCAAAGAAGAGTTTATACCTGTTTATTGGAAGTGGGAATATATAATAGGCTGTTTTATTTTCTATTTCACTGGAAATTGCCGGTGAACCGAAAAATACTGAAGCAAATACAGGCACATAAAGCAACACAAGTGTCCATAGATAGTAAAACACTTCTACCTTTATAGAGCTGGGAAAAACCGACCCTCCAAGGAATTTTGGAAGATCATTAACATATTTTACTGAAAAATATGACATCATGAAGCCTATTATGAGAATCAGAAACAGCATGAGAAAAAAACTTCTCGATCTGTAGTAATTCTTTATGTACTGGAAATAAATTGTAGATGTTTTAGACATATATTTACCTATAGTGTTGTTGTATTTAAGACTTTAAGCAGCGCAGAAATATTGCCAGTGCCCCTATAAAGTTCAATATGAATCATATTATTTGTAGTGGTTACTGTATATTTTCCTCCAGTTAAGTTTGTAAATTCATTACTGGAAAGTGCTATTTTAATAAACGATTCGTCAAGAACCAGATCGTTGTGGCTTGCCGGTATTAAATTGATGTATGTTCTGTTTGCTGTGGAATTAAGCGTTATATAACTAATAGTGGGTACAGTATTGTTAAATTTATAATACAGTGAAACATTTGCAGTCTGGTTGAAATAACCCCTGTAACCCATAGCATCTTTTGAAGTAAGATGTGATGAAATAGAGGCATTAATTGCATTCTCTTCTCCGAGAACTATGTAATTACCAGAAGTATCATAAGCAAATATATTGATGCTAGTGTTTAAAAGGTTCCCACTCACATTTCCATTCAGAACATGTCCAAGCAATCCAGTTAAATTGACGTTTTCCATTTCGTAAACAGTTACATGGTCATATGTTGATGTCTTAACATTAGATCCGGAAAATATGTGTCCACTGTTCCCTGACAAATCGGCTTTCTGGGAGGATGAAGAAGTTATATTTGAATCGATCAACGCCGCAGATGATATATTTGCAACAATTCCCAGGCTGTTGCCATCCAGGAAAATATAATATTCAGTTCCATTAGAATTTACAGTAGATATCATAGTTGAATTGCCAGGTATATATTCAAATGGTTGAACAGATGTGGGGACATTTGATTTGCCATAATATTCATATGCAAAATACGCTGCCGGTGCAATTATTGCAGCAGCAATTATAATCACAACAATTTTGGTTGTCAGGGGTTTCATAATTATATATATAAATCAGGCTAAAAAGACTTTTCTAAATTATAAATATTAATATATCAAATTATATACTCCATGTTCCCTGAAGTGTATAATAACTCCCTGTTACAGGGAAGGCTTTTCGCTTAAGAGTTAAATAGAAAAAAGTGATACTGGTCATAAGCTCCGGTGGTGTAGCCAGGCCAAGCATTAGGGACTCTCAATCCCCCGACTCGGGTCCAAATCCCGGCCGGAGCATGAAATTATGCAGTTGTTAAGTATTGATGGTCAGCTAGGTTGATGGTTTTAATTAATTTAAAAAACCTTATATCGTATTAAGTATTAATAATATCATGATAAGCTCTAACAAATATAATAAGATAAGTGTGTATATCAGGAAAGATGAAAAAGCTGTGATAGAGGAGAAAGCCCTTATGGAAGGTGTGTCGGTTTCTAGATATCTTGTGCTGGCTGCTTTACATAATAACCTGAATTTTGAAAAATCGAAATAAAGAAAATTGTAGATTTTTAACTTCAATAAATTTTGATATATTTCCATAATATTTTCAATAAGCTTTAACAAAAAATTCAATTTACACGTAAATTACATTTATATTATCAAATTAAATATATATGGTATTGTAACCCATAAAGTTTATATATTCCCGATATATCTATCCTTAAGAGTAAAAATGGAAAATGTCAAAAATCTTAAGGATATAGATATAGAAAGTAAGAGTAAGCTAACCAGAAGTGTAGGATTCGCCGATATATTTTTTATGTCATTCGGAGGGCAGGCACCTTTTCTTTCAATGTTAACATATGCTACTGCAGCATTGATACTTACACTGTTCTTTTCTCCGGTGGTCCTTATTATAGGGACATTAGTAGTTTTGATAAATGGAGCCGGAGTTTATTATCTGTCAAGAAAACATGATGAGGAGGGAGGATACTTTAACTATGCATATAAATCATTATCACACAGATTCGGTTTTGAAACAGGTTGGTTATACCTATTCTATTCATTACTGTACGCTGGAGGTTATATTACCGGCTCGATATTTGTTCTTACATACGTTGTTTCACCTTATATAGTGATTCCACCACTTGTTGCATTCTTAATTGTATTTATTCCCACAGCAACATTCCTTTTACTGGGTTTAAAGCCTTCATCCAAATATGCTGTGTTTTCTGCAAGCCTGGAATTAATTGTTCTGGTGGTAATTATAGCGGCAGGTTTTTATGGTGCTCATTTCTTGGTATACAATCCATTTACCAGTATTCCTTCCCCGGCTATAATATTCCTCGGGATATTATTCGCTATCGGGATACCTACGGGATACGGTGCAATTACCCCTGTGTCCGGCGAGGTTAAAAATGCTAAAAGAAATGTGGGAAAAGCGGCAATTCTTGTAATAATAATAGGTGGGTCGCTTGAGGCACTGGTACTCTATTCATTGGTTGACTTCGGAATTGCAACCCATTCATTTTCTGCGTTAGTATCATCCAACGTACCCGTTATTACGATAATGGATAGGATAGTAGGGCCCATTGCATTGCCCTTACTTTTATTCGCAGCAATAAATGATGGAATTCTCGGATCGCTGGCATTCTTAACAGCATTCTCACGAAATCTGTATGCCATGTCAGAAAGGGGAGTAATCAGCAAGGCTTTAGGGAAATTGCACAGCAAAAGAGGGACTCCTGTCATAGCTGGATTAATAACATTAATCGCAGCAGCAATAATACTTGTTCCAACACTGGTATTTGTTAATGCATTTATAATATTCTTGACACTGGGTTCCATTGCTGGATTAGGCAACTTGATGGTACATCTAACTGCAAACTTCTCACTATTCAAGGAAAACCTTGTTAAGGCACAGAGAAGAATAAGGGAATTCGGTGTAGGCCTCCTGGGAATAATAGTATCCGGATTTGTTTTCATTTACTCGCTTTTGACATCAGATACATATATGATAGAACTTGTCATGGGCTTTATAATTTTAGGCTTTATAATACTTGAAATACTGGATGCACATCAGTATGTTAAAACACATACAGAGGTTAACCAGTAATATTTTTAATTTTTGATGGAATGAATCAAATGAATAAACAATATAATTATTTAGGAGTTGTTCAAATATAGATATGAAGATAAAATTATGAAAAATAATAGTGATACCATTACAGATAAATGAAAAAATTTGGAAAAGAAATTATCATTCCCCGAACTATTTTTTATATAGTTTAGGGGTCAGGCGCATTTATTTCATTGCTAACATTCGGGGCAGTAATGATTGCCATGGTAGGAACTGCCGGAGCATTCGCCATGATGATCGCTACAACTGTAGTATTCTTCAATGGGATAGTGATATATTTCCTTTCAAGAAGATACCATAGAAGTGGGGGATATTATATATAAGCTCTTTACGGACTGTCAGGTGGACTCGGCTTAGAAACAGGATGGTCCTATCTATTATATGCCCTTGCGTATGGAGGCACATTGCTGGCTGGTTGTGCCTATGTTTTATCATATGTCCTGGGTATGGGTATCAGCCAGATTCTTACAAATCAGAAATCATGAAAAACCTTATTTAGCCTCAGCTATATGACGATATAGCTGTGAGAATCGGAGGCGGTTGTTGGTATATTTGACCTTCGAGGCCGTTAATCAGAATACCCGCCCTTCGA